>NZ_JACAIJ010000006.1:176626-260260 GCF_030325485.1 Acinetobacter sp. R933-2 | reverse complement strand
TTTGTAATGGTTTTTCCACTTCCAGTGCTTGTCTAAATCTTAAGCCTGCAGACGTTTCTTGTGTCATATTCCTTTCCACAGTGGTCTATATATTTTTCGAGATTTGAGTATAGCTATAAAAAGTTTCTACGCTATGGCTTTTTAGGTAAAAAGCTCTAAAACTTTAGTCAAACAAATAATGAATTTCCATTCACTATTTTAATAATAGTATTTTCTTTCAAAATAATACAGTCATTTCTCAACAGAAATTTCTTGACATCTTTGCTATAATCATTACAAAGACACAGGAATTGAAATTATTACTTTATGCAAAAACATTTCGCAGAAATTGAAGCTTTAGGTTGTGGTGAGCAACCACAAACTCGCCGTGGGCAAGAACGGCGTTTGGCGCTTTTGTTGAGTGCAAATGATTTGTTTTTAGAACGTGGCTATGAAGCTGTTTCACTCGATGATATCGTAAATCATGCTGGTGGCTCAAAAGCCTCTATTTATAAGTATTTTGGCAATAAAGAAGGATTATTCACAGCCATTTGTGATTATCGTCGTGAGTTGTTTTTTAAAGATATTTGTTCTTGCTATAACTCAGAAAAAGATCATTTACATAGCTATTTAGTGCAAACTTTAATCAATTTTTACCTCCATCTTAAAAAACCTGAAAATGTAGCTTTTATCCGCCTAATTATTGAACAGGCACAAAAAAATCCTGATTTGGCTTTATATATTCATGAAAAAGGTGCTCATTTTATTCAAATTACCATCGCTAAAGCTTTAGAATGCGCACATTTGCAAGGCTTGGTCGATTGTCAAAACCCTTTAGGCTCTGCCATGATGTATTTTGGAATACTCAGAGATTATGAATGGCGCATTATTATGGGACTGGAAATTGATCAACCTGAACAAGAAGTCATCAAATATATTGAATATTGTGTCGATCATTTTCTAAAAGGTCATCAAAAAGTCTAGTTTTTTTGCATTTCAATACTGTTATAGTATATTAGAAGATTCTTTTTTTCGTTTTTTAATCAACCAACAATGAATTGTTGGTCAATCCCCTTATTGGTTTTGACTATACAATTATTGTGGAGTAACCATGGCTCTACGACATTTTCTAACACTACGTGACCTATCAACTGCTGAACTGAACCGCATTATTGAGCGTGCGCAAGAATTGAAGCGAAAACAACATAACAATGAAACTTTCCAGCCTTTTGTTGGTAAAGTCATGGGCATGATTTTTGAAAAGTCGAGTACGCGAACACGTGTTTCTTTTGAAGCAGGTATGAGCCAATTTGGTGGTAGTGCTATTTTTCTTTCTTCACGTGATACACAATTAGGTCGCGGTGAGCCGATTGAAGATTCAGCTCGTGTTATTTCAAGTATGCTTGATATCATTATGATCCGTACATTTGGTCATGATATTGTGGAGCGCTTTGCAGAATACTCAACAGTGCCTGTGATTAATGCATTGACTGATGACCATCATCCTTGTCAATTATTAGCAGATGTACAAACTTTTGTAGAACATCGTGGTTCTATTCAAGGCAAAACTGTTGCTTGGATCGGTGATGGCAATAATATGTGTAATTCTTATATGGAAGCTGCACATATGTGGGGTTTTAAATTAAAAATTGCATCACCAAAAGGTTATGAACCTAAATCTGAATTTTTATCTGAATTTGGGCATTGTGTTGAACTTGTTGATTCTGCTGAAGATGCTGCTGTAAATGCTGACCTGATTGTCACTGATGTTTGGGCAAGTATGGGACAAGAAGAAGAACAGAAAATCCGTGAAAAAGCATTTGCAGACTATCAAGTCAATGAAAAATTAATGGATTTGGCTCATCCTGATTGCTTATTCATGCATTGCCTCCCTGCACATCGCGGTGAAGAAATTTCTGAGAATATGCTTGATCACAAAAATGCTGTGGTTTGGGACGAAGCAGAAAATCGTTTACATGCACAAAAAGCTTTAGTTGAATTTTTAATTAATGAAAATTTAAAGAAAGCATAAGTATTTGAAATGTTTAAAAAGGCTTTGTGAATCAAAGCCTTTTTTATTATCATCCCTCAGAAAATAACAATACTTGAAAGTTAACTTTTCACACTAGTATTCATATCTATATTGCATATAATAAAACCATACTTTTTATAAGACTTAATCATGAAATTAATAAAACTTTTACTCAGCTCTAGCCTTTTACTCAGTTCAATGTGTGCAATAACTCAAGCCACTGAACTGGATGATTATCTCATTCAACAAAAAATAATAAGTGCAGATTATAAAATTAAAAACAATAAAAAATTGACTGAAGTTTTGACCTATCTCAGTGATGAGGACTCACGGACATTACCTTTACAAATTGATCAAAATACGCTGATTGAAAAGTTACGTTTACATTCAAACTACATTGAAATTGAAGGCATTATTACCTCACCTGATTTTAAACAATTTGCTCAGAGTCTAAATACACAAGACATCAAAAAGTTATTTACTGATAATTTAATTAAAAACTGTGATCAACTTTTTGAACATCAATTTCAACGTCTTAATCCTTATGAGGTACGTATGAAACTTTCTACAAATGAAAAGCAATATTCTGTTGAATTAAAAAATTCACAATGTCAGTTTTAAGCTTAAACAGTGCGATTAGCTGACTAAATTTTATCGTTATATCAAAAAAAATTCACATGAAAAATCTGCATTTAAAATGCAGATTTATAGGTAAATATTTACTCATATCTGACTTAAACTGAGTATCATGATTCCACGCCCTGATAAATAAATTTCCACAAATTTAATCTTATTTTTTCAGCATATTCATAAGGTAAAAAAACTTCAAAAAACTTTTCATCTTTTTTTCGATTTACTGAGTAATGACACACTTCTTTCTCATTTTCATCAAATAATGACCACTGAATTTTTTCTATATTTTTATCATATAATTCAATTTGATAATATAAATTTGCTTCGTTTACACCAACATGAAAATCTTCTCGATGTTCATGATTCGCTTTTTTCAAAGCTAAAGGGAAATTACTGGCATGCTCAAAATAACCTTGGCTATCATGATTTAAACAGCTTTTTTCTATCACAGACCAAACACAATGCCTTAAAAAAATTTGATCTGAAATTCTCGCATTCGTCATTAACCCTGAATGCTGAAAATTTAAAATCGTATTGAATATATTTTTCAATACTCCATGACAACCGCCCCACATTCCAGCCAACATCAACTCAGTATGTGAAGAAAAATCATGCATTATATGGAACCATTTTGATGATTTTAACCATTCATCGACTGCTACTTTTTCACGATATGATAAAAATGAATCGGCATCTCTGATTAAAAAATATTTTACATTTGGATCATCAACCACAAAAAATCGCCAAAATAGCCCTGAAATTTTACGCTGTTCTTCAGAAACATATATGATTTGAGCGCCCAACTGACTCAAACGTGTAATGACATGCTGTGGAACGGTCTCATCCACATAGAAACGAATCGTCCACTCAGGAAAAATCTCCTTTGCGAGTAATGTATTTAAAAATGCTGTTTCACAATAACGAGGCTGCTCACCAAATAAAGAATAACTAATAATATTTTCTGTTTTATTTTCAGGTCTAAAACATGGTCTTTCACTAAAATTATGTGGCGTATAAAATTCATGATGAATACTTTCTATTCTTTTCGCGATTGCTAATTTTCCATATTTAAGTTGTTCATCTTTTTTATCTAAGAAATAACATACTTCAGCCATACCATCATAAAAATTAAGACTCATTTGATCCTGACTTAAAATCAACATTTCATTATAATGTGTATATGCTTGTTGATATAAGCCTAGTCTTAATTCACAAAATGCGATGTTAGAAAGCGCATTTATCATTTGTGGATTGATAAGTAAAGCTTGTTGATTAATTTCAAGGGCTTTTTGATAGTTTCTAACAGCAAATGCTGATTCACTTTGTTGATTTAAATCGGCAAGAGTACTCTGAATCTGTTCCAACTTTCACTCCATTTCTGTTGAATAATTCAAACATTCATATTTTTAAAATAGATTTAGAATAACGAAAATTTATAAACAATATCATGACTTAATAATGTTAATTGTTCAATGTAATGAACCTGCTCATCATTATACATCCAGCTTTAAAGCGATTTTATGGTCATCTCATTGATAAAGTTAATAGCAATACTATGATGCGATTCTCTTTTTTATTTTTCCAACCACCACCACGGCATCACACCACTTTTTAAAATTTTACGATGGTTCTTATAATTCATATCATGTTTTTCAACTTCCGCCCAAAATGCAGAACTATGATCAAAATGCCGTGTATGCGCCAACTCATGTACACAGACATAACGTGTAATCTGTTGATCCACTAAAACTAAAGCACTATTCAACATAATATCATGCCGAGCTGTACAACTGCCCCAACGAGTTTTGGGCTGACGAATCGAGCAATCAGCAAACTTTAAACCAATTTCATCACTAACTTGTTTCAAATAAATTGGTAAATAATGCTTTGCATAAGCGATTACAAAGGCTTTTAAAAAACGTGCAGAATCACGATCACTGATGAAAAGCTGATGATTTTGTTCATCAAAAACATAAGAATTTTTCTGAACTTGGTAAATAACCTGTAAAGAATGATCTAAATTAAACAACTTTAATTCAGTCGGTAATGCTTTATCAACTTGCCCTGCTTTTTCCTGTTGTTTTTGCCATGTTTCAATCATCCATTGCTCAGACTGCTGTAAAAAATCGGCAATCTGACGTTTGGTACAAAAACGAGGCACAGTTAAACGAATCTGCGTTGGCTCGACACGCAAGCGTAATCGTGTTGCTCGTGCATGATGCGTGATTTGAATTTCGGGGAGGTTTGGGGTCATTTATTCTATAATTTTATTTGGAGTTCCCTCTCCTTTTAGGAGAGGGCTAGGGAGAGGTTTGCTTATCCCTTCATCCTCTTGCGTAGCTTCACTACTCATCCCTGAGGGAGAAGGAACTTTCAATATAAATTTAATTAATGTTCAACTTGGCTTATATAAAGCACCATATTAAATCAACAAATTAAACCGCTGTACGCTCTTCAATACCATTGTCCGTTGCAACAACCGCAATATCTGCTTTGTTAATGGCGAAAATACCGTTACACACCACACCCGGAATATCATTGATAGTTTTCTCAAGCTCTAAAGCATTCAAAATATTCAGGTTGTGAACATCAAGAATCACATTGCCATTATCAGTCACAACGCCTTCACGATAGACAGGGTCACCACCTAAAGACACAATTTTACGTGCCACGGCAGAACGTGCCATTGGAATCACTTCAATTGGCAGCGGAAATTCACGTCCTAACTGCTCAACCCATTTAGAATCATCGACAATACACACAAATTTCTTAGCAATAGACGCCACGATTTTTTCACGCGTAAGCGCAGCACCACCACCTTTGATCATGTGCATATGACGATCAATTTCATCTGCACCATCGACATAGGCATCCAAACCACCAACATGGTTCATGTCTACAACTTCAATGCCAAGTTTTTTCAAACGTTGAGCCGTTGCTTCTGAACTCGCCACCGCAGCTTCAAGTTGCAGCTCAGGTAAAAGTTCAATTAAGAAATTAACTGTACTGCCTGTACCGACTCCTAAAATGCCCCCTTTTGGCAAGTGTTTTAAAGCTGCTTTGGCTGCTGCTTGTTTTTTCTCATCTTGGGATGCATAAAGGCTCATGACTTCTCTCAATAAATTTTCAAATTTCTGCACATTTTGCATAATTTAAAAACGCAAATGTGCAGGGGTTTGTTACAATCAAAGCTCATTTTAAACTGTTATATGGAAAATTAACATGCTGTCTCGTTTGGTTCGACAAATATTACAGGCAACGGTCTATGACGTTGCAATCGAAACCCCACTCGAAGCAGCGCCACGAATTAGTGAAAAACTAAATAACAACATTCGCTTTAAACGCGAAGACTTGCAACCTGTCTTTTCCTTTAAACTGCGCGGTGCCTATAACCGTATCAGTCAATTACCGAAATCTCAGTTGGAACGTGGCGTTATTACTGCTTCTGCGGGTAACCATGCTCAGGGCGTGGCATTATCTGGACAAAAGTTGGGTATTCGCGCCATTATTGTGATGCCAAAAACCACACCTGACATTAAAGTCCAAGCCGTAAAACGCTTAGGCGGTGAAGTGGTTTTACATGGTGACTCATTTGATGTTGCCAATAAATATGCCATCCAACGTGCGACTGAAGAAGGCATGACATTTATTCCACCGTATGATGATGAACTGGTCATGGCAGGTCAAGGCACCATTGCCAATGAAATTTTACGTCAATGGCGTGATGTCGATTATGTCTTTGTTGCGGTTGGCGGTGGCGGTCTCATCGCAGGTGTTGCAGCGTACTTGGGTGATGTTGCCCCACATGTTAAAGTGATCCCTGTGGAATATGATGAGTCAGCATGTTTAAAAGCAGCGTTTGAAGCCAATGAACGTGTGATTTTACCTTCTGTAGGTTTATTTGCTGATGGTACGGCGGTAGCTCAAATTGGCGAAAAACCTTTTGAAGTCATTCAATTACAAAAATCAGATAACTCAGGTCCAATCGTTGAACGTGAAGTTGTATTGGTCAATACTGATGAAATCTGTGCGGCAATCAAAGACACTTATGATGAATGTCGTAGTATCGTTGAACCTTCTGGTGCAATGGCTTTAGCAGGTATTAAAAAATACGTCGAACAACATGAACTTGTTGGCAAAAATATGGTGTCAATCGTTTGCGGTGCAAACATGAACTTTGACCGTCTACGCTACATCGCAGAGCGTACGGAACTGGGTGAGCGTAAAGAAGCGATTTTTGCAGTGACTATTCCTGAAGAAAAAGGCGCGTTCCTGAATTTCTGCCGTGCCTTACAAGGGCGTAATATCACTGAATTTAACTACCGTGCAAGTGATGCAAGTGCAGCACAAGTTTTTGTCGGTATCAGCTTAAAATCAGGTGAAAAAGAACGTCACGACATCTATGAAGCTTTAAAACTTCATTATGACGTAGATGATTTATCTGATGATGAAGTGGCAAAACTGCATATCCGTTACTTGATCGGTGGTCATGCCGACATTGCAAATGAACGTTTATTCCGTGTTGAATTCCCTGAACGTCCGGGTGCGTTGCTGACTTTCTTAGAGCGTCTGGGTCCAACCCATAACATTACCCTGTTCCACTATCGTAACCACGGTGCAGCAGAAGGACGTGTTTTAGTCGGCTTAGAAGCAGAAGATGCGCAGCAAAACCCAGATGGTTTAGTCGAAACATTGGAAACGATTACTTATCCTTATGTGGAAATTACCAATAACTTAGGTTATCAGCGTTTCTTAAAGTAATATTGGTCTAAATATGAAAGCCAGTTTATAGCTCATAGACTGGCTTTTTTTATTGATTGCTTTTATGTATTGTCATTAAATTTATAAAATAAAAAAATGAGCATATTGAAATACACTCATTTTAATTTAGCTTGATGGTCGGGAGAGAAACTCAAACTTCAAATATTATTTTACTGTAAGACAAATTCCCAAATGATATACCCCAAAGCAAAACCAAGAAATGAATAAAGCGTAATAATGAAAAAAACAAAACTGGCTTTATTTTTCTTTTTAAAAAAATTCATACTACAATCCAAATTTAAATTTAGCATAAACATACTAACTATTTGTTTTCAAAAAAGCCAATATTAAAAATAAAAACGTTATATTTCATTATCATATATAAGAATATCCATTTAAACTTGATTTTCATTGGCTAAAAATTTAGTCATCGCACCGATATTTTCGAGTTGTATTTGTATACGTTGACAATGTCGCTGTGAGCCTGTTTCGATCTCTAAAGGAAGTTGCTGAATACAATGTAAAGCTTCGGCACCTGTTAGCTTCAAATACTGTTTGATAAAACTCACGACTTTTAATTTATGCTGACCTATTTCAGTTAATATTAATTTTCCGTAAATCAAAGGTGTATATTCTTCAACAACAGTATTTTCATTTAACTGTGAAGTTTGAGTATTTTGCAATGAACAATATAACTCATTCCATAGTTCTATTTTTAAATCTTTATGTTGTTGAATATATGCTGCAAATTTTAGTTTATCTTGTTCTAAAGTTTGAAAATATTTTAAATCTTGCTGAAACTGATCTAAATTTTCAGCAATTTTTTCAAAATCCCAACGCCCTGCGCCATGTTGAGCATAATACACAGGGAAACCTTGCGCAGAAGCTGTCAAATAAATCACAAAGGGATCAGCAAAATAATTCACTGCGATAACATAAGCATCTGGATGCCAATCCCCTGCTTGATGTCCAATTAAATCAGTTGCTGAGTTTCCACAAAATCGATAACCCTCTTGAAAGTCCAAAAATGAAGCGATATCTGGATAATGACAAGGTAGACACATCATTTCCATTTCAAATGGCATAGCTAAAAAATCAATTAAATCTTTTGGTAAAATAACCGACATCATGCCATCCATTTTAGTCAATATCGCTGCAAATCTTATAACCTACTCTAACTCGTTCAATATAAAGTTAGCGCTGATAAATCAGCTTACCTTCTTTATACGTTGCCAAGATTTGAATGTCTTTAATTTTTTGACTATCTATTTTCAATGGATCATCACTTAAAATCACAAAATCACCATATTTCCCTTGTTCTAATGTACCTTTTTGCTTTTCCTCAAAATATTGATATGCCGCCCAATCTGTCACACTTTTTAAGGCAATATAAGGACTTACTCGCTGCTCTGCACCTAACACCTTACCGCTCCGTGTCGTGCGATTTACCGTTGCATCTAACACCATCATACTTTTTGGCGGAATCACAGGTGCATCATGATGTTGAGTAAAGATCATGCCACGTTTCAGTGCTGAACCTGTAGGCGAAATACGTGATGCACGTTGCTCACCTAAGGTTTGTGCGACATGCCAATCGCCCCAATAATAAGTATGCAGTGAAAAAAATGAAGGAATAAGCTTTAATTTTTTAGCTTGGTCTAATTGGTCTTCACGCATCGTTTGCGCATGAATAATCACATCACGGCGTTGTGCTGTTGGAAAATGTTTCTGTGAATTTGTAATCACACTGAGATATTGATCAATCGCTGCATCACCATTGGCATGTGCTAAAATTTGCCAATCATGTTGAAATGCTAAATCAATCATTTTCTGTACATCTTGTTGTTGTGCAAATGCAGGATAGCCCCGATAATTTTTATCCATTCCTTCAGGTGGTACGCGATAAGGCTGCGTCAACCATGCTGTTTTACCCTGTGGTGAACCATCTAAACTGATTTTCACCCCA
The DNA here is from genome assembly GCF_030325485.1 of Acinetobacter sp. R933-2. Lineage (NCBI taxonomy): Bacteria > Pseudomonadati > Pseudomonadota > Gammaproteobacteria > Moraxellales > Moraxellaceae > Acinetobacter > Acinetobacter sp. R933-2. The sequence goes on along the minus strand of NZ_JACAIJ010000006.1, from coordinate 250,889 downwards.
CCTATGCGAAAATGATTTTGGTAATTTTTACTGCTACCGTGTTGTAACATATAACTTTGTTCAGAACTGATATCTGGATATGACACCACATCAATTGGTAATTGATTTCGATTGGCTAGACTACGCCATAACTCAGTGGTTCCATGATCTGCACGTCCTTCTTGTACAGTGGTATAGCCATTTTCCACATAGGTGTTGACTGCTTTTAATGCCATTTTTTCCATCATTTGTGGAGGCACAGTTTTAAATGCTTGCATCATCGCTTGAATGACAATACTTTCCTCCAATACGCCATTCGGTTCATTTGTACCATTTACACGACGGATGACACCCCCATCTGGGTTTTTCGTCGCAGAAGTAATATTGAGCAATGCTAAAGCTTTATGATTCACAGAAGCAAGATGACCTGATTGATGTAAAATCAAAACAGGCTGTGTGGTTGAAACTTGATCTAAATCGCTTGCTGTAGGATGCTTATTTTCTTGTAATTGTGCATCATCATAACCATTACCAATGATCCAGCCTGAAGTTGCTTGAATAAAATCAGGGTTTTGTGCTGCCCAGTTTTTCATTGCCTGAACTAAAGTCGTAATATTAACCACATTACCATCAGGAGGTGAATATAAGTTTGCGACAGTTTGTTGCATACCCACTGAGTTTAAATGACTATGTGCATCAATAATGCCAGGGATCACGGTTTTATTTTTTAAATCTAAACGTTGTGCTTGAGCTGCTATTTTTTCAGCATCGACTAATTTTCCAGTAAAACGAATGATTCCATTTTCAATCAACATGGCTTCTACATACTGCGGCTGATCACCCTGCATGGTTAAAATAGAACCACCATAGACAAGTAACGAGCTTGTGTCATGATTTTGCGGTTGGTCTAATAAAGTATGTGGCAAATCTCGCTGTGTTTGAAAAGATGTGGAACTACATGCACTGAGCAATGCAACATGTGAAAATAATAAAGCACTTAAACCTAGAGAAAATTTATTTTGTATCATTTGTCTCATCCTCATTTCATTATCATTTTTTATCGCTTGATTGATTATAGACATATTTTTTATTTTTCATGTAGAAAATAAACTTGATTTATCAAATGATTTTTTTTGTATTTATTTCCTGACCAATATATTTAAATGTATAAAGAAAAAGAGCACAAACTTTCATTTATGCTCTTTTTAAACATTTCAAAGACTTATTTCATTACTTTTCTTTCATTGATCCAACGATAAAGCACAGGTAAAAGCACTAAAGTTAATGCTGTAGATGATAATATTCCACCAATCACGACAGTTGCCAATGGACGTTGTACTTCAGCACCTGTACCCGTTGCCAATGCCATCGGTACAAAACCTAAAGATGCGACACAAGCCGTCATCAATACAGGGCGTAAACGCATCACTGCACCTTGCCATGTGGCATGATGAATATCAAATTGTTGACGTAATTCTTTAATAAACGTCAACATCACCAAACCATTTAACACAGCTACACCCGATAAAGCAATAAAACCAATCCCTGCCGACATTGATAATGGAATATCTCTGAGCCAAAGTGCAACAAGCCCACCGCATAATGCAAATGGCACACCTGAAAACACTAAAAGACTTTCTTTTATACTGTGGAATACAGCCATTAATAAAATAAAAATCGTGATCAAAGCCAAGGGTACAACCAATTGCATACGTGCTTTTGCTGACATCAGATTTTCAAATTGACCGCCATAATCTAACCAGTAACCACTAGGTAAAGTGTCTTTGGCTAAAGTGCTCTGTAGTTCTTTGACAAAGGAACCTAAATCACGCCCTTCTACATTGGCAGTCACCACCACACGACGTTTGGCATTTTCACGACTGACTTGGTTGATTCCTAAAATATTTTCAACTTTTGCGACATCTTGTAGTTGGATCAAACCACCATTGGGTAGTTGAATTGGAAGTTGTGCCAATTGCTCAGGTGTGCGTTGTGCTTCATCTAAACGCACTACAAAATCAAAGCGTTTGTCTCCTTCTAAAATCATGCCCACACTTTGTCCACCCATACTCATTGCCACTAAGTCTTGAATAGATTTTATAGATAAACCATATTGTGCAGCTTTGGTATTATCGATATCAATATTTAATAAAGGCAGCCCACTGGTTTGTTCAACATTGACGGCAGTTGCCCCTGAAATAGCCCGAACTTTTTGTGCAATACGATTGGCTTCTTGGTTCAAAACCTCCATATCATCACCAAAAATTTTGATTCCGACATCACTACGTACACCTGAAATCAGTTCATTAAAACGTAGCTCAATCGGCTGTGAAAACTCACTGTTATTTCCGGGTAAAGTGTCCAAAAATGCAATCATACGTTGACGTAATTCATCAATACTTTCTTTTGGATTTGACCATTGATCACATGGCTTTAATAATAGAACAGCATCGGAAATATTGGGTGGCATAACATCCGTTGCAACTTCTGCTGTTCCTGTTCGGGCAAAAATTGCTTTTATTTCAGGGAATTTTTTTAACAATAATTTTTCTGTATTTTCTTGCATCCGTAAGGACTGCTCTAGCCCTGTACTCGGTGAGCGCATTTGTTGTACTGCAAAATCTCCCTCACTCAGTTGTGGTGCAAACTCGCTTCCAATTTTTGTGGCTAAAACCCCCGTTAAAACTAAAATACATAATGCAACTGTTAAAACAAAACCTCGAAATTCGTACGCCCAATCCAACATTTTTTCATAGCGTGTTTTTAAACCATGCATCCAACGACTTTCAGTTTCTTTTACAGCACCATTAACAAATAATGCCACAGCCGCAGGAACAAAAGTGACGGATAAAATCATTGCACCAAGTAAGGCTAAAACCACCGTCATTGCCATCGGATGAAAGAGTTTTGCCTCAACCCCAGACAAAGCAAAGATCGGTAAATACACGACAAGAATAATCAATTGACCAAAAATTAAAGGACGTCGTGCCTGTTTCGCTGCTAAAAAAACCTCAGTAAAACGTTCGGAACGTGTCAATAAACGCCCTCGATGTTTTTGTGCTTCAGCAAGGCGTCGAATACAGTTTTCGACGATGACCACCGCACCATCCACAATAATCCCGAAGTCCAATGCGCCTAAACTCATTAAGTTGGCACTAATTTTTTGTTCTGCCATGCCTGACAAAGTAAACAACATGGATAAAGGAATAACACATGCGGTGATTAACGCTGCACGAATATTTCCCAAAAATAAGAACAAAATAATGATGACTAAAATTGCGCCTTCAACCAAATTTTTTTGTACAGTTTTAATGGCACGATCAACCAAATGAGTACGATCATAAACGGTTTCGATGATCACACCTTTGGGTAAACTGCTTTGAATACTTTGTACTTTCGCATCAATCGCTTGGGCAACGGTTCGACTATTTTCTCCCATCATCATCATGGCGATCCCGAGTACAGCTTCTTCGCCATTATAGGTTGCTGCACCAGTACGTAAGTCATACCCAACAGAAACTGTCGCAATATCTGCAACACGAATTGGGTAACCATTTTTATTGGCGATACTGATATTCTCAATATCACTTAGGCTATTAAGTGTTCCCGGTACACGAACAGTGAGTTGTTGCCCATTTTTTTCAATATAACCTGCGCCACGGTTTTCATTATTTTCAGTTAAAGCTGTTTGCAAATCACTTAATGGAATTTGTAATTGCTGCAAACGTGTTAAATCAGGGGCTACAACAAAGGTTTTATTAAAGCCACCAATACTATTGACCTCAGCAACGCCAGCAACTCGCTGTAACTGTGGACGTACCACCCAATCTTGGATTTCGCGTAAATCCATTGCACTATAGGGCGTTCCATCTGGTTTTTTTGCATTTGGCTCAGCTTTAATCACCCATTGATAAATTTCACCTAAGCCTGTAGAAATCGGGGACATCGTGGGCTGAATACCTACTGGAATTTCACTTGCAGCTTCTTGTAAACGTTGATTAATCAACTGCCGTGCCCAGTAAATATCGGTTCCATCTTCAAAAATAATGGTGACTTGCGATAGACCATAACGTGAAATCGAACGTGTTTGTTCGAGTTTTGGCAAACCTGACATCGCATTTTCAATCGGATAGGTAATGCGTTGCTCCGTTTCTAAAGCAGTAAAACCATTGGCTTGGGTATTAATTTGCACTTGCGTATTGGTAATATCAGGAACAGCATCGATGGGTAATTTTTGATAGCTATAAATTCCTACACCAATCCACGCCACCACAAAGAGCATGACCCAAATCGCATTTTGAATAGAAAACTGAATAATACGGTCAAACCAGCCTTCGGGCTTGGGTAAATGATGTCCGTTTTGAGGCGAGTTAGTGTTCATGGGTCGCCTCTCCTTTTTCTAATTCTGATTTTAGTAAGAAACTCCCTTGCACTGCATATTGTTGTCCAACACTGACACCAGAAATCACACTGACCCATTCAGGATCATCAACTTCAGTATTTAATTGTACAGGTTGGGCGCTAAACTCTATTTTTTGATCATGATTTTTCGCAACAAATACAACATTTTGTCCTTCAACTTGCTGTATTGCACTTTTTTGGATACGAATACCTTGTGTCGTGCCTTGTTCTAATAAAATATTGACCATTAAATTGGGCTTCAACTCTACCGACTGTGACAAGACTTTAGCTCTGACTTGTAAACGTCCTGTTTGTGCATCTGCTTCAGTATTTAAACTTTGCACTTCTGCTTGAAAATGATTGCCTGACTGTAATGATTTAAAGTTAATTTTTCGGTTTGGACTAAAATGTTGTACATCAGCATGCGGCACAATAAATTCAAGCCATAATTGATTCAACTGATCAATCACAAAAAGCTGATCTGCAAGTTGCACATTTTCACCCACGACCAAATCTTTTTTACTGATCACGCCTGAAATGGGTGCTTTAAGCTGATATTGCCCACGACTGGAACTTGCCGCACCAAAAGCACTTAAGCGAGATTGAGCTGCTTGTACTTGAATTTGTGCTTGTTGATAGGCGTTATATGCACGTTGATAATCTTGTTTAGCAGAAATACCTTGCTGCCAAAGTTGACGTTCACGCTCATAATCTTGTTTTGCTAGTTGTAAATTGGCTTGCTCTAATTTTAAGTTAGCTTGTTGGTCAACCAAATCGGGAACAAGTAAAGTTGCCAACACTTGCCCTTTCTGAACAGATTGTCCCAACTGCACATAAACTGCCTCGACATGACCACTAAAATTAGGTGAAACATGGGCTTGCTGGTCAGTATTCACCGTCAATTTTGCAGGATAAGTTGCCAACTTCATTACACTGCCTTGTTCAACTTTAGCTAATTGAATCCCTTGTTCAACCAACTGTTGTGCAGTTAAAGCAATACTTTCTGTATGCCCTTCTTCTGCATGTTCATCTTCTTCATGCACATGCCCTTCCTCACCTTCTTCATGTGCATGTTCTTTTTCCTCCGCATGTGATTCTTCTGCACCATGCCCATGTTCATCTGTTTTGGCTTGATCTTTCGTCCACCACATCAATGCCGCAGCTAAAATTGCAGTACTGATGACAGCAATGAGGATCAAAATAGGCTGAGAAACTTTTCCTGATTGTGTATTTAAATCTAATTTTTGTTTGATCATTTTAGTTTCCCCCTACTGTTGGCAATGACTGAATATTGTCCCAAAGGTTTTGATTAATTCCAGCTAAGCTATCATTTGACATGACAGCACTGGGTTCTAGACCAAGGCTTAAACTTTCAGCCGTGATTGCGTTTTGCCATGCGCGTTTTAACAATTCAACTTTACGTTGACGAATCTCTTGCAGCTGCAAAGTCGCTTGCTGTACATCTGTTAAAGCAAATTTTCCTGCACTAAATCCAAGTAGAGTTTTTTGCTGTACTTCAGTGGCAAGCACAAGTTGAGTGTGTTCAATCTCTTTAAACTGCACTTCTAAACCTTGTAATTCGGTCAATAAAGTCCCAATGCGTAAAGCATTTTGCTGTGTATAAAAAGACTGTTGTTGAGTGAGTGCCTCTTGTTTTTGTTGTTGAACCTGCACGCGATATTGTTGACGATCAAAAATATTAAGTGGCAGACTTAGCCCTAACATCATTTGATTTTCACTTGAATTTTCAGGTGATTTACTACGATTCACACCAAAACTGACTGTGGGATTTGGACGGCTGACTGCCTTACTTTGTTCTATTTGTGCATTGGAGATTTTTAGCTGTAATTGACGAGATTTTTCAATATAATTTTCTGTCAAATAACGCTGAACATTGTCATGACTTGCACTCGGCCACAACAATGATGGACGCATTGTCACACTTAATGTTTTATCTGACTCGCCCCACACACTGGACAGTTGTTGCTGTGCCAATTGAACTTGTAAATCTGCTTGTTTAAATAAACGTATATTTTCACTATGGCTGAGTTTTGCACGCTTTAAATCAACTTCTGCAACACTGCCTGCTTGAAACCTTTTTTGAATCGCATTGACATTTGCCTCACTGACACTCAATTGAGCTTGTGTAATCTGCTTTTCTAACTCAGCAACCGCCAATTGTGACCATAGATATTTTACTGCGAGTTCAAGTTGTGCCTGATAAATCTGCTGCTGTAATGCACTTTGATCTTGTGCCAATACCGCCAGTTGACGATTGGCTTTTCTGACACCAAACACATCCAGTTCTTGTGAAATACCAATAGATAGCTCTTGTTCTTGATTAGAATCAAAACCTGTTTGTTCTATACTCAGCTCAGGGTTTTTCCATAACTGACTTTGCTTCACATTGGCAGTATCAATATTGCTTTGTATAGTCCAAATATGCTGTGATGCTTGATAAGCCTGTGTCTTTTCAAGTGCTTGTTGCAATGAAATTGGTGCAGCATTGACCCACGAGCCGAATGTAAATAAAGCGACACTACAAGCAATATGTTTAAGCCTAAAGCATTGTTGTGCAACAACATGTGATTGTTGTTGAAAATATTTTTTTGACATGAACATGCCCCACTTTTAAAAATAAAGAAAAGTGGTGGGCTGTTTGCGACTACCCCACCTGTAGTGGGGCTAAAATTGGAGGCGGGTTATTTAATGTCAGATCAGGCGATTGATAAAAATTATACCAAGGTAATGCATTGACTAATGCAATGATTTGACGATTTGAAAATATAAAATGGTCTTGTTCTTCGACCAAAATCATGGCATTAAATGAGGGTAAATGATCTTGATGATCATCCTCTAAAAATGAAAAATCACTGGAAAGATGACTAGGTGCATGTGAGATTTTAAATTCACTTTGACAAGACTGAGTCATTTGATGATGACCAAAATGTTGCGTTGAACTCTGGCTGAATGTAGTTTCTTCATGCACGCAAAATGCCGCCGCAACATTCCAAAGACTTTGGAACGTCAGCAAAGCAAAGAGCAATGTAATCCAACCACTTCGTTTCAACATTTTTAGATCAATGCACCCATAAACCGCTATAGCATAGCGAAATTCGCCTTGTTATAAAATTACAAATGTGAAATTAGTTCACTTTTCAATACAGAATAATACTTAATAAAACAATAACACTTAAAAAGACTAAGACTGATTAAAATATTTTTCATCATAAAATCCATTAAAGATTTGCTTATTGTGACTTTTTCATCAACTGCAAAACGACCATTGGTTTTCCTGTTTTGGGGTCTAAACCTTTTTCTTGGGCGAGTTTCATGATCAATATTTCACTTGGTTTTTCATGCGTTTGACCTTCATACCAACGTTGAATCGCGAGTTTACCATCCCATTTTGGTAATTTTTTAGGCGGTAAAGGAACGATTTCATCTAAATCAGAAAGGACGATTTCTTCACCCTGATAAGGGGCATTATTTAAAATTTCATTTATTTTTATATAGCGTTGGCTACGTTCTAGATCATTTTCCACACCTAAATATTTTTCTTTATAATCAAATTGATCCTGCTCAGTTTCAGGTTTAGTTAAATTAAAAGCGTCTGCTAAGGTGATCGCCATTGCCGCATCCCCTTGTTTAAGTGCCAATTGTTTATAAGCTAAAGATTGTGCCAACAACGCAGGATTTTCTTTGTCAGCATACAAAATTTGACTATTGGTTTCATCTTCCAAACCGTTTGTTGCCGTCCAATTGCCATTTTTAGAAGCACATAGACGTACTTGATCAAATAATTTAATCCGTTTCGTTATGGTTTCATCCTCCTGAAAGCCCAGTAAGTTTCCAGAAAAATACTGCTGAGCATCGGCGTCACCTAAAAGTGCTGCATCAGGTAGCAGTTGATATTTAGGATCTGGTGCGGTATTTGATAAATAATGTAAATATTTTGCACGTGCAGGCAAATCTTGCGCTAAACGATCAATTAAGGTTTTTAATGCCTCTGCTTGGGACATTTGATCTATTGAGATTTTTTCAAGTTTAATTAAAGACTGTAAACGCTCATTCGCACGATAATCGCCATATTCTGCCGCGATACGATAATATCTTGCAATTTCATTCCAAACTTTAGGGTCTTCACTGTCTTGATTTTTGAGTTCTTGATAATAGGCATATTGATAAATTTGATCAATCTGTGCTTGTATCTTGGGTTTGATTTCGGCACGGCATTGAAATGATGAATGTTTTTCCATAAAGACATGGCTCATTTCCTTCGATATTTTCATTTGTTTTTGTCTTTCAGGATCACATTCTGTTGATGGTATCGAATCTCCTAATGATATATGTGCACATTTTAAAGCGTTCAATACACAACCTTTAATCATGATCAAGCAAACAAAGATGATCAAAATACCCACTATGATTTTATCTAGCATCACAAAATTATTTTTATCAGTAAAATAAAACTATACTGTGATTATAAAAATGACTAAAGCTTCATTTACAAAAATACCAGCCATCAAGACTGGTATTTTTTTATACAAAAACTGCATTAAGGCTTTTCACCATTTGCTAGGCGCTGCTCAATTGCATCTAATACCGCAGGCAGATCAGCAATACTATCAATGACATAGTGTGCACCTGAAGCATTCATTTTCGCATAGGCTTTTTCTTTTAAGTTTGCTTGTTCAGCGCTAGAAAGTGCTGACCACTCATCAAAACTTAAACCGACTTCATTACCACTGACTGCCAAGCCGACTGTCCAACAGCCAGCATTTAAGCCTTCTTCAATCCCCACCACAGTATCATCAACTTTTACCACTGTTTTAATGTCAGAAACATCAAGTTCAATGAGGTTTTTCCAAAGCATTTCAGGATATGGACGACCATGCTTCACATCACTTGCAGTAATAATACAATCAGGTACATAACCTTGATCAGCAGCATCTTGAACTAACTGACCAATCATCATCGACGCATAACCTGTGTTACTGCCAATTTTTGCGCCACGCGCACGAATATCTGCAAAAGCTTCTAATGCACCTGAAATCAATTGTGAACATTGTGGAATGGTTTTTAATTGGTATGGAATAAAGTCTTGATATAAACGGTCGATATCTGCCACTGTCACTTCTGCGCCATGTGCCTGTTGCCATGCATCTGCAACACGTGGCATTTTTAACACAGCAGCAATATGATCACGTTTTTCCAAACCCATGGGTGCACGTGCTTCTTCAATTGAAATTTCAACTTTATTCTCTGCAAATAACGCCATAAATGCCAAAATTGGTGCGCGTGATCCAAAATCTACTGTTGTACCTGCCCAATCAAAAACGATGGCTTGTAATACTGAATTTGAAGTGTTCATAAGTTTGTCCTAAAAGTTTATGTCTTAAATTGATCAATAAATAAGTAAAAAATAAAATTAAGCCTGACGATATTGCTCAACTGCGTTTAAAAGTCTTTCAATATCATCTAGATAAACCTCACCAATATTGCCAATACGGAAACAATTTAAATCGGTGACTTTACCTGGATAGATCACAAAACCTGCTTGTTTCAGATTTTCATACAAGGCTTGAAAGCTAAAATCTGCTTCATTTGGATATAAAAATGTGGTGATAATCGGTGATTGAGGTTGGTTTGAATCTAAGACCAATTCAAAGCCCAATGCCTGCATTCCTGCGGCTAAGCGCTGTTGATTATTTGTGTAACGTTGATAACGTGCAGCCACACCACCTTCTTGTTCAAGTTCTAAAAGTGCTTGATAAAATGCACGTACCACATGTGTAGGTGACGTAAATCGCCATTTTCCATCATGCTGTTGCATGGTGTTCCATTGATCATATAAGTCTAAACTGACTGAACGTGCTAAGCCTTTACATGATTGTAATTGTTCATTTTTTGCAATAATAAAACCAAATCCTGGTACACCTTGAATACACTTGTTGGCACTGGAAATTAAAAAGTCGATCTCTAAATCTGCAATATCCATCGGCACACCACCGAATGAACTCATCGCATCTACGATCCACACTTTATTTTTCGCTTTGACAATTTTACCAATCTCTTGAATCGGGTTAAGTAAACCTGTCGTCGTTTCACAATGCACACATGAAACATGCGTGATGCTGTCATCTTCTAGTGCTTTTTCAATGTCTGCTAAATTTGGAATTTGTGTTTCAGCATATGCCAATTCAACCACATCAATTTTTAAGCAACGCGCCATTTGCACCATACGTGCGCCATAAGCACCGTTATTGATAATTAAAATTTTGCCATTGTGTGGAATAGCTGAACCTAAAACCGCTTCAACTGAAAAACTGCCACTGCCTTGCATCAATACTGCGCTATATTTTTCAGTATGTTGTGTTGCCAACGTCACCAAACGGCGACGAATATCTTGCACCAATGCGTTATATTCTTTGTCCCACGTACACCAATCTCGCTGCATGACACGGCGGACACTTGCAGATGTCGACAATGGTCCTGGTGTTAATAATAAATATTTATTTTCCAACTCAATATGTGCGTTCATTTCGCTTAACCTTTGTTCAATTGAATACAGTATAATACAATCTGGTTTAAACCAGATTACAAAACATAATTTTCTAACATTTCTTTCATAAATCCTGCACCTGTGGTCATGCCCTTACCTGCAATCGCACTCACCAAGAAAATATTCGGTTCAGCCTCTGTCACACATGCCAATTCAGTAGGATGCGTCAGGTAATAACCATTCCAACGTGACTCAATTTCAGGCAGTTCTAAGCCAAGATTTTCTTTACAATATTGCAAAATAAATTGGTTAATTTCTTCTCGTTGATTAAATTGTGGCGTTTCATCAATCGGGTAATATTCATGACTATCGCCCAAAATGAGTTGTCCAAATTGATTTTGCTTAATGAGGATATGAATACCGTATTTTTCGACTAAGCCTGTTTGTGATTGATTTTTTAACTCTTGATGACTTGGGCAAATTTCAAAAGCAGGATAACGAGAGATTGATAAACCTGAATAAATTGAAGCATTCAAAGTGACTTGTAAGGGTTTTGTCATCGCCATTTGCAAAGTACAACGCAACAACCCTTTTTGTTGTAATAGATCGGGATAAAGTAATTGAGTCACTTCACCATGACAGATTAAAACTTTATTTGCTGTGAATGTTTGCCCTGTTGCCAAACGAATATGTGCTGTGCCTTGTAAAGATTGGGTCTGTAGCACACAAGCATTACAATAAATCTCTACACCCAGTTTTTCTGCATATTGCAATAAGCGTAATCCAACCCAATGCGGCTCTACTGAATAATCTTCATGAAAAAGCAAAGCACCACGAATTGCTGTTTCAGGATTAAAATAGCGATATTGTTCAAAGAGTTGCTGTTTTGATAATAAAGTCACTGGAATCTGATAATGTGGTGCAGCTTGTGCAAACTCATTTAAGACTTGCCATTCAAGTGCTGTATTTGCCACATATAAACCATCGCGTTGTTGAAATGAAATATCCGTTTGTGCCTGAATCCGTTGATAAAACTCACGTGTTGCTAAAGCATATTCACGCCATTTTGCATCTGGGCGGCTCAGTGTTGATGTGCCAACCATGCCGAAGTTACGACGAGTTGCACCAACAGGTTGTGCATCTTTTTCAAAGACTTGTACTTTTAGTCCTTGCTCTGCTGCTTGGATTGCCGCTGATAAACCCAAAATACCTGCGCCAACAATGATCAGATCTGTTTTTGCTGTTTGCATATACGTATTCCTCTACTGATCTACTTTTTTTCAGGGTGAAGTCGGCTAAACCCTCGAAAGAAAGTGATTAATTTTTTGTGAAAAATGCTTAAAAAATCGCTTTAAAAGATGTTTAAAATAAGCAACTTAAATCTAATATTCATATAAGCTCTAATGTGAATGTTCACGCCAACGCTGACTTGACTGCATCATTTTGCGTGTAAAAAACCAATGTAAAAGTTTAACCACACAAGAGGTTACAAGAATCAAAATACTCATTGCCACTGCAGCTACGGTATCCCCTGCATCATCCATGTTGAGCACCGCCACTGAAGCCAAATTGGTATCAGGCGAGTACAGAAAAATTGCTGCGGAAACAGTGGTCATGGCATTGACAAATAAATACACCGATACATCACATAAAGCAGGAAAAGTCAGTGGTAAATACACTTTATGAAACATTTTCCAATGTGAAGTCCCCAAGCTTTGTGCAGCATGATCAAGCTGTGTCGGGATTTGTTTAATGGCATTACTCAAAGTCAAATGTGGCACAGTGTAATAATGAATAATGGTTGAAATCACCAATAGCATCATGCTGCCATATAGCCATGACAATGGATTTTCAGGTGTATTAAAAAATAAGATATAGGCAATCCCGAGTACCAAACCAGGTACAGCCAAAGGCAATAGCACCAATATTTGTACATAATTTTTCAACATCGGATGACTTTTAAAACGCTCCGTAAAAAGAGCAATGATGAAGATTAAAATCGTCCCGACTACAGTGCTTAACAATGCCAATTTAATCGAATTAAAATAACTCGCCCAACCACCGCCATCAACATAATCAAAACGGTAATGACTGAATGTTAAAGACAAATCATATGGCCAATAGCGAATAAAAGATGCCAAAACTGCGGTCACAATAATCAGTACAATGCCGCCAGAAATCAAACTACAGAACACCATTAAAGCTTTTTCAAGTGTAGGATGACTGTGCATACGATAAGGTTGGATTTGAAAATTTTGATAACGTTCTTGACGGCGACTTTGGTAACGATCAAAAATAAATGCTAACACCGCAGGACATAACAATAAAATTGAAATCACTGCGCCCATATTCATATTTTGTTGACCAATGATCTGTTTATAAACATCCAAAGCCATCATATTAAATGAGCCACCAATGACTTTGGGAATACCAAAATCGGTAATGACATAAGTAAATGCCACCAAACAGGCACTGACCAAACCATAACGGATCGCAGGTAAAGTCACTGCCCTATGCGTTTGCCACGTATTTTTGCCTAAAGAATGCGATGCCTCAATTAAACGCTGATCAATATTACGAAATGCGCCCATCATTAACATGACCATGGCTGGAAATAACCAAAAGCAATAGCTGATTAAAATACCAAGCGGACCATAAATTTCGACATCGCCTAAAATACCTTTCAAAACACCTTGTTGCCCAAATAAGTACACCAATGCCAAAGATGGCAAAATAGAGGGTGCAAGAATTGGTAAAAATGCCACGGTTTTAAAAAAAGCTTTGCCACGAATATTACAATTGGTCAGTGCAAAAGCATAAACACTTGCCAAGCTAACTGTGATCAACATCGCCGTCAAGGACACCCATATTGAATTAAAAATGGATGACATTAAGGCAGGATTGGCAAAATATTGAATAAAATTTTCTAAGCCTACAAATTGTCGTTGTTCATTTAAAAATGCGCTTTGCATCAGCATGAATAACGGTGCAATTAAACTTAAAGTCAATAAAATAGCAGCAACCGCCAGCACCAGACTTGAACGCAAGGAATAACGAGAACGCTGTGCTGTTTGACTTTTTAACAAAGCATCTGCCGCAGACTGATTTAACATCTTGCATGCCCTCGTGAATCAAACACATGTAAAGCATGCATAGGCACATATAAATACATATCGTCTGCGATCGCTGCCATGTGCTGATGATCAATATCAACCTGAATGACAGTCGCTTTTTCTTGTAAATTTTGGTTTTTTAACTCACAAAATAAACGACGCTTTGCCCCTAAAAATTCCATATTTAATATACGAATGGGCATTTTTAAACCTGTCGCTTGTTGCTGCAAATCAGTCAGATCGTGCTGTGTAAATAACGTTATATTTTCAGGTCGAAATGCTATTTCAAAATGTTCACCTTGAACACATGTTAAATGTGGAAATTCCAGTACATCTTGCGCTGCAATTTTTAAACAATGTGCATCTACTGCTACTGCCTGCATAAAATTCATACTGCCAATAAACTGCGCCACGAAACGCGTTTGTGGTTTGTAATAAATATTATGTGGCGTATCCAGTTGTTCAATCACACCTTTATTCATCACTGCAACACGGTCAGAAATACTTAAAGCCTCCTCTTGATCATGCGTGACCATAATGGCAGGCAAATTTAACTGTCGTTGAATATTTCGAATTTTTTGACGTAAGTTTAAACGTACCAAGGCATCCAAAGCAGACAAAGGCTCATCCAACAATAACAAATCAGGTTTTGGTGCAATCGCGCGTGCTAAAGCAACACGCTGTTGCTGCCCACCTGACAATTGATTGGGATACTTCTCAGCGATGTTTGGCAACTCAATCAAATCGAGCAGCTCAGTGATCCGTGCCTGAATTTGCGGTTTAGACCATTGTTTTTTATGCAAACCAAATGCAATATTTTCCGCGACTGTTAAATTTGGAAATAACGCATAATTTTGAAAAACAATGCCACATTTACGTTTTGCAGTATTAAAATGAGTAATATCAATCTCTTGCTTAATGACTTTGCCATAATCAGGCTGTTCTAGCCCCGCAATAATGCGTAATAGTGTGGTTTTGCCACAGCCCGAAGGTCCTAAAAAACTAACAAACTCACCTGCTTTTAAATCTAAATTAATATGTTCTAAAACTCTGGTTTTCCCAAAAAATTTTTGAATATCAACCGCTTCAAGCACTGTTTTTGATTCTGTCATTTTAAATGTTCTAAGCGTTGCAAGCAGATGTCCTGCTGTGTTTGGCATGACATGCCCTGTTTGACTCTTTTGTAAATGCGATGGGATTTGCATATTGCACCTAAGACTGAAGACCTTATTTTGTATCAATGGTTCAATTACTTTTCAAATTGTGCTGACCATTGTTTTAGAATGGATTCACGTTGCTCGGCTGCCCAATAAAAATCATTTTTTACCAACTGCTGAGCAAGATTTTTAGGGAAATCTTGGTTTTGACTTTGCACATTTTGATGCGCAACCATGGAGAAATTTTGTGCATAGGCTTCATTTGCTGCTTGGCTCACTGTCCAATCAATAAATTTTTCTGCGCTGCTGCGGTTTTTCGTCCCTTTCACAATCGCTGAAGCTTCCATTTCCCAACCTAAACCTTCTGTAGGATAAATAATTGCTAAAGGTGCACCGCGTGATTTCAGCTTAAAGCCCGGATAACCAAATGAAATTCCAATGACTGCTTCACCTTGTGCAGCCATTTTGCAAGGCTTAGAGCCTGAATGTACGTATTGGGAAATATTTTTATCGAGCGCTTGCATATAGTGCCACGCTTGTTTTTCACCGAAAATTTGCATCCATGCCGTTACATCTAAATAGCCTGTCCCACTTGATGCAGGATTTGGCATGACGATTAAACCTTTATAGATCGGTTTGGTTAAATCTTGCCATGTATATGGAATTGGTAATTTTTTCTTGGCAAGCTCAACGGTATTGACACATACTGCCGACTCCCAAGCGGTCATTCCTGTCCATGTTGGAATCTCTTTTTGACTATAAAAATCTGTTTTTAATTGTTCGACATTTTTAGGACGATAAGGCTGTAATAAGTCATTTTTTTCCATAACCAATAAACTGGTCAATGCCAAACCCATGACCACATCAGCTTGCGGATTTTTCTGCTCGGCTAATAATTTAGCCGTAATAACACCTGTAGAATCGCGTACCCATTTTACTTTTAATTCGGGATGCGCTTTGCGTAATTCCCATTGATAACGCTTAAGCTGATCCGCTTCCACTGCGGTATAAACGGTAATTTGCTCAACCTCATTTGAGCTTGATGAGGTAGTACAAGCAACCGACAAACACGCTGCTGTAAGACTCATCGTTAAGCTAAAAAACTTTTTTTGATGCTGTTTGAAATACTGAATCATGTGACATTCCTAACGAATGCTGCTTCTTGATAAAGCGTATTTCAACAAAAGTTTGTGACAGTTTAATTAATCTGGTTTAAACCAGATTAATTATTTTTATACATTATTCTGATGCTTCAAAATGCAAATCAAGCACATCATGTAACCAATATTCTTGATCGACATCTGTAATTACACCATTTTGATCACAATTGGTACGGCAAATATATAAGCCCATACTGCCGACATTGACATGCAAAGCTTTTGCTTGCTGCTCTGAAAATGCGGTTGGATATAGGTTAATATGCGCACGTGTTAATTGACGCTGATAATGTTCAGCCATCAAGATGGTAATTGAATCTTCTAATGATTGTGTTAAAAAATCAGGAAATAAACGCGCATTTACACGCAAATGCTCAACAACAACAGGACGACCGTTGATACTACGTCGACGCCAAATGGAATAGATCTCATCACCGACTGCAATATTTAAATGTGTTGCATCCCACTGTGTTGCTGGTAGTAACTCTGCTGAAATCAACTCAGTGCTCGGTATGCCGCCTTGCTCTGTCACATATTGGTTAAAACTTTTAGTCGATTGTGGACGATAAATAATTCGTGGCGCACGTACAAACCAACCACGGCGGTCTAAACGATAGATTAAACCATCCATTTCTAAGGCTAAAAGTGCTTCCCGAACTGCAACACGTGTCGTTACAAACTGTTCAGAAAGCACACGCTCAGAAGTGAGTTTAGTATTAGCAGTTAATTGCCCAGACTCAATTTCATGGGCAATCGCATCTCGAATGGCAATGTACTTAGGAATACGTGCAGCAGTGTTTTCACGAACAGACATAAACATTTATTTTTTGAAAATTTCTTCTAATATACTCAAATATCATGTCCAAGCGATGAAATTTTCAAAATATTTATTTTAGATTTTAAGGCTATAGTGAATACAAGAATTAATACATTCCCATCGTGAGATAATCGTTTTTAAAACTTTGATTAAATACATCTACAATCCGTTGTAGTTGCAATTCATCTTGCGTTGGCACCACCAACCAATACGGATTTTCTCGAAAAATAACCAGTAATGACAATTGTTTTTGCTCAGCAAAAAGCTTGATTTGATCAAATAAGATTTCTTCAACTTTTTGTTGTTGGCACACGATATCATTTGCAGCGTCATCTTCATCATCATATTCAAATGACTCAAATAAGCGATCTACCTCATTTTCAATCGCTTGATTTAATGCCTCTGTATCCAGTTGTTTTTGTTTAAATATCGTACTTTCATCAATACCATTGGCATCATATTCTTTGATTTCAACATATTGAATAAAAGAATGCGTTTGATTCAACCAATCTCTAAAAACGGTAAATTCTGTTAAATCATCAGGTAAATCTTGCTGTTTTAATTCAGGAATAATCTCTTGAAAAATTTCATAAATATTTTGGGTCATCATTTTTTTCTTTTAAATCAATAGATAAATAAAAAGTAAGTCTTAATTAAACAAACTTACATGAAAGAAAACAGTCATCTTTTTGTAAAAACTTTAATTTAAGTAGAGCGGCTACATTGATACTTTTCATAATGCTCAATTTTAATCTCTTGATGCTTAAATTGCTTGCTAAATGCTTTACAAAATTTTTCTATTTTTGCTTCATCATCAGGGACAAGTAACCAATAATAATCTTCAGCATAAATCAGCAGCAATTCAAATTTGTACTGTTGTGCCAAGTCTAAAATTTCTTCTAAAACAATATCTAATACTTGATCATGAACATTATAATAACGTCCAATCACATTTTTATGTTGCTCATAGTGCTCTAAAATAGGCTGAGCTTTGGCGATAATTTTTTGTTTTAAGCACTCAATGTCTACTCGCTCATCTTGAAAAATAGTCGATTTTTCAAGTTCATTATCAAAAAAATGATCAGGTTTCATTTTCATTAAATAACACTGATTTCCAAAAACAGCAGCATCCATCCACTGCAAAAAAGTTTCAAAACTTTGACGATCTTTTTTCTTTGGAACTTCTGCATTGCGAAGTAAAGGAAACCAATGCTGTAAAATTTTATAAATTTTTTTATCATCCATTTTAATGTACTCTTCTTCTGACTTTCTAGCGCTCTCTAGCCTAACCAAACTAACAAAAAATGTTTTAAATCTGATGACATTTAAATGATCTGAAGCACGAATACGCTTTAAAATTGCAGAATGATTGTGTATAAACGACTTAATTCCATAAGAAAAACTTAAAAATAAAATTACAAAAATAAATTTAATCAATTGATATTTATCTATTTTTTATTTAAATATCAATATCAAATTTAGGTGTTCACTGCTTTATCATGATCTATACATTGGCTGAACTTGGCTTTAAATATAAAATAGCCTGTGAAAATAGAAAATTGTCGATATTTTAAAAATCCATTTTATTCATTATTCTCAATAATTGATCTGCAATGGTAAGGATAGGTTAAATTATGGCACTGTTTGCGGTCATTGGTTTAGGTAGTTTTGGTGGCACAGTTGCGCTCGAACTTACGCAGTTAAATCATGATGTGATTGGCATTGATACACTGAAAAAAAATGTCGAAAATATTGCAGATCAAATTAGTCATGCGGTTATTGCTGATGCAACTGATGAACATGTACTTGCCGAACTGAATATTAAAAATTGTGATGCTGTTGTCGTTGCCATTGGTGATGATATTGAAGCCAGTATTTTATGTGTACTGCATCTGAAAAACTTAGGTATCAAGCAAATTTTAGTGAAAGCTAAATCTAAAGCGCATCATATGATTTTATCTCATTTAGGAATTGAACAAATCATTCATCCTGAAGAAGATATGGGGATACGAATTGCGCAATCATTAAGCTACCCTATGGTTCGTCGTTATATGGCACTCAATAATGAACGTTACATTGTCAAAATTGAAATTGCTTCAAATTTACAAGGTGCTCAATTTCAAACGTTGATGGATGATAGCAATAATGAAATTCATACGTTATTGTTACAACGTGGTTCTCATGTATTGTATCAGATTGCACCAGGGACAATTTTACAGGAAAAAGACATTTTAATTGTCGAAGGTCCTGTAGAACAGTTAAGACAACTTTCAAATCGTTTCTTATAAAATGAAATTTTATAAAAAAGAACTTATTAATAAAAAGCACAATCAAATTAACTTAAGCCCACCAAGTTTACTTGCACTTGGTTTTTTAAGTTTTATTTTGATTGGGACACTTTTACTTAAATTACCATTTGCGCATCATGGTGATTTGCCGTGGATTAAAGCTTTATTTACAGCAACTTCTGCCGTCACGATTACAGGACTTTCTGTGGTCAATATCGGAGATACGTTCACTCTATTTGGGCAAATTGTGGTTATGCTGCTCATCCAATGTGGTGGCTTAGGCTTTATGACTTTTGCGATTTTGGCAGCACTGAGTCTTTCACCGAAAATTGGGCTGAAACAGCAAATCATGGCACAAGAAACCATTGGGCAAACCAGTCTTGCAAAAGCAACATTTACTGTAAAAGGTGTACTGATCTATTCATTATTTTTTGAATTGATTGGCACAATTATTTTAACCATTGCTTGGACAGGACAATATGAGTTTAAACATGCATTATTTTATGCTGTTTTTTATAGTATTTCAGCCTTTAACAATGGTGGATTTTCCTTATTTCCCAATAGCTTAATGAGCTTTTCCAACCAATATATGGTCACTTTTACCATTAGTATGCTTTATATTATTGGAGGAATAGGCTTTTTAGTCTTAATGGATATTAAACGTGCAAAACGTTGGAAAAAACTCAGTCCTAATAGCAAGTTAATTCTTTCGACTATCGCAATTTTAAATCTTTTTGCTTTTATTGTGATTTGGTTATTAGAAGCACGTAATCCGCTCACTCTCGCTTCAATGTCGATTGGTGATCAAGCATTAAATGCATGGTTCCATGCTACCGTTCCGCGCTCCTCTGGCTTTAATAGCCTTGAAGTTGGCAATATGAGTAATGCTTCTGCCTTAGTGACAATGGTCTTAATGTTTATTGGTGGAGGATCTCTAAGTACGGCTGGCGGTATTAAAGTTGGAACTTTTGCCATTATGGTTTTAAGTGTTATTACCTTTCTAAGACGCTCCGATGAACTAACAATTTTTAAACACTCTGTGTCCTATCAAGCGACATTTAAAGCCTTAGCAGTCATCGCCATTACTTCGATGCTCATTTTAATTGGCTTTTTTACACTTCTTATTTTAGAACCCAATAAACGCTTTTTAGATTTATTATTTGAAGCAGTATCTGCCGCCTGTACAGTGGGATTATCACGTGGTATTACCGAAGATTTACATGCAGGCAGCCAAATTGCTTTAATGTGTCTTATGTTTGCAGGTCGTTTAGGACCTTTAACTCTTGCTTATTTAATCGCAACACCCAAGAAAAGTCGTGTTAGCCATCCAACCGCTGAAATTCAGGTGGGCTAAAATGGCAATAAAAAACCACTCTTTTGAGTGGTTTTTTATCATGCTGATCATCAATAAGCATTCATGAGCGATACACCTAAACCAACATAGGTTGCACGATGATTATAATCGATCAAGCTTTCACCATAACCATCAAAGAGTTGGAAATGCCCACGCAGTTTACCTTTTATTGGAAATGCCCAATCAAACTGTGCTGCACCATGTGAGTCATCACCACCTTTTAAAGAATGTCGTAACATCAAAGAAAATTCATTCTCTTTCCAACGATAAAATGCGGTTACATCGCCACGTCCAACATAATCTTTGATATCAGGATTATTATCATCTTTTGCATCTTCATCTAAGCGATACCAAGGACGCACCATTAGGGCAAAATTATCCTTTTCAAAGCCAAGATTTAACATGACACGATTCCAACTTCGAGATAATGGATCAGAACGACCATTAGATTGATGATTAAATGTCAATCCAAGCAAACGTCCATGCAAACCTAAAATATCGTAATTGGTTCTAAAAATTAAACTGGCTTCTGGTTCATAATTTGTTTCACGGAAAGGACGTGACTCATCTTCGTTATACACTTGCCAACGTGAAGACTGTGTATAACCTAACCACACATCACCATTATCACCGATTAAGTTTTCAACCGCTTTGGTTTTTAAAGAAATCTGAAATTTTGCCTCAGTTGACTTTAGGTCTTGAGCTTCATCAACAGTATTTTGTGGATTTGGGCTGTGTGGAAATTCATTTTTATTACTTGACCAATAGGCTGGCAGTAAATATACAGGTTGATGCGCACGAATATTCCATGTACCCAGTTTACTGTCTGGCGATAGTTCCCATCGTTTATCTAATAATGAGCTGTTAGGATCAATTTTTGCACCATGTACTGAAAATAAGTTTTCGACCTTATCTTCAATTTTAGCTTTCAGTCCCTGTGGTTCTTCTTTTACAACTTGTAATTCTTTTGCTGCTCGCTGCTCAGATACAACTACAGGTGCCTGTGCAGATGAAGCAGTATCTACCTTAAAAATTGCATCATAACAAGCTAAACGATCTGCATTTGATTCTAATGCGACACAAGCTTGAGTACTTGCAGGATTAATGGATGCCGTATCATCGGCACAAGCGGATGCCACCCAACCAAAACTGAGCATCATAAAGATGCTCAGATTCAATGGTGTGCGTTCAAAATTTTTGAACGACATAAAATTCTCCAAAAAAATATTGGTTTTAATTCACTTTTTTGATTTCAAAACCTAATTGCTCTAAAGCCTCTTTTTTGGCGAATGGCGCAACCACTGCTTTTGTTGGCTTTTGACCGATTAAGTAAGTTTGTGCAACACGTTTTAAATCATCCAACGTCACACGCAATAAACGTTCACGCATTTGACGTCTAAAAGCAGGCGTACGACCATGCAATAAGGCATAACATGCTGTAATTGCCTCACCTGCTGGTGAACCTGGTTTATCCATACTCGACACTAAGCCTAAAATCGCTTCTTCAAGTTGATGCGGTTGCTGTTCAGTATTGATCAACCAATCTAAACTCGCTTCAAAGTCTGCAAATGTTTCTGCTAAACGTGGATCGCGGTAACTATAAAAACGGAAAGCACAGGCATTGCCATCATAACTTGCACCGCCACCATATGCACCACCTTTCTCACGAATGGCACTATGTAAGAAACCATTACGTAAATAACCTGCTAGCACCATTAATGGTGCAGCATCTGGATGTGCAACTTCCACCGCTTGATATGCAGAGGCACAAAATTGTACATTGGCTTGAATCAACCATGCTTCATCATTGTCACTTGATGACGGCTCAACTTCTGTTAATAAAACCGTTGAACGATCTACATCTAATTTATCCCAAACCGTTTGAATCTCTTCCAATAAGCGATCAGATTGTTGCTCTTCACATACCAATAAAAACTGTTTTGGTGCAAGCATTAAGCCACGATGAATTGCTTTCAATTCTGCGATAAAGTCATTAAATGCAGCTTCATCTTTTTCAATACGTGTAACTAAGTCTACCAACCAGTTTAATGCACCTAGTCCTGTATTATCATAATCACGTTTTGCCAAAGCACTCATATTTCGTGATGCAATTTGCATTGCATAGCTATGACCTGAACCTGATAAACGCGCTGCCCAACGTGTTTTACGCTGTTGTAATAACTCTAAAATACGATCTTTTTCATCAAAACGTAATTTTTCAAATGCCAACTTGAGTAATTGAATTGCATCTAATTTATGAGCTAAAGATTTGGTTGTTAAAGTTAACCATGCTGTGATTTTGCCTTTATCATCGGCTTTAGAACGTAATGAAGCCCCCATTCCCAAACCACCACTGACCGCAGTTTGTAATTGTTGCAGCTCTAAATAGTCATATTGACCCGCACCAACCTCACCCATCAAAACTGATAACAAGTTAAAATAGGGTGATTTTACAATTTGGTCAGGAATTTGAATCAACACTTGTTGATAATAAATACCATTGGTTCCTGCATGATATAAATTTAATGGTGTATCAACTTGATTACAAATAATTTCACGAAGTTGACCTTGCACAATCGTCAAATCTGCGGGTACATCTTCTAAACCTACTTTTGGCAATAAATCTAAATCATCAGGGGTTTCTTGACGGATTTTTAATGCTTCTGTTTGTGCAATAATTTCTGCTTTTTCAGCCTCTGTTAATGCCGCACCGATTTTTGCTAAACGTGCTTTTTCTTCTTCAACATCTTGTACAGATTTATGTGCATCAGGCACTAAAGTCAGTTGTACACGGTGTGGATTATCCAAAAGATAAGTTTGAATCAAGTTTGATAACCACATTGGGTCTTTGAGTTCTTCTTTCACTTCAGCAATTGCAGTATCTACATCCCAAACATGTACTGGATCATTATGGTGTATTGCACTTGCTAAACCATTGAGAATCAACGACAACCCATAAGGGGTACCATCTCCGCCAATTTCTCGCTGATGCAATTCGATTTGATGCAAAATTGCTTCAACAATCTCAGGATCAGCAGGTTTAGACGCAGCTTCTTGTAAAATACTCAATACGCCATTTTTAAATGTTTCTGTATGTTCAGGATTTGAACCTTGTACTGCACAATAGAAAGTCATTTCAAAATTTGAGTCATCTACCCCCATAAATGGACCTGTAGACTGTGCATAACCACACGTTTCCAAATAATGACGTAAAGGGGATGCTGAATTTTCTAACAAGACGCCTTCGACTAAACGCATACCTAAACGAACTTTGATATTGCTCGCCTCAGGTAATAACCATGAAAGTACATGATAAGTCTTATCTTTTAAATCATCACCATCTAAAGCATAACTTTCTTGCACGGTAATTGGTGCTGTTAAACGTTGCTCAGGTTTTGAATATAAAGTTTCACCTTTGCTAAATTTTGCTAAGGCTAATTTTTCAAACTGCTCTTGTAACTCATAAGCAGAATGATTACCAAAGGTCATAAATACAGCATTACTTGGATGATAATGTGATTTATAGAAAGTCACCAATTCATCATAGGTTAAATCTGGAATGTCTTTTGGATCACCACCAGAGTTGTAGTGATAAGTCGTTTTTGGAAATAAATGATGTGCCAACTGATGATAAAGCTGATCTGAAGGAGAACTCATTGCTCCTTTCATTTCATTAAAAACAACACCTTTATATACAGGTTCGCCATTTTCTAGCTCAATACGAATGCCTTCTTGTGCAAAATCTAACGGATTCAAATTCGCTGCAAATGCAGCATCCATATACACTTCTAAAAGGTTTTGGAAGTCCTTTTTATTTTGTGTTGCAAATGGATAAGCAGTCCAATCTGCTGCGGTAAACGCATTCATAAAAGTGTTTAGTGAACGGCGAATCATCAAAAAGAATGGATCACGTACAGGGAATTTTTCAGAACCACATAATGCAGTATGCTCTAAAATATGCGCCTCACCTTTAGAATCCATCGGTTGCGTACGAAACGCAACTAAAAATACATTTTCATCATGTTCAGTTGCTAAGTGAAAATGCACAGCACCTGTCACTTTATGTTTATATTCTGAAACGAAAATATCTAAAGCTTCAACATGGTGTTGACGTACCAACTGAAACGCAGGATGGACAGTTTGGGCTAAGGTTTCAGTGACATCTACAGTCATGTGATCTCCTAAATAATATGAAATATAAGACCTAATATGACATTATACATGCAGATTTCAATCTAATTCATCTAATAAACAACATACCATAGCAAAAATTCCGACTTATTCACTTGGTATTTTAATTTTATTGACCTTTCAAGTTTTCACAAGAATTTTAAAATGGCTAATATCAGAATGAAAATCATCTTTATGATATCCGCAAGTCAAATAAAATTCAGAAGCTCGCTCAGTATCGGTATATAAAGTCAAAACTTTAAAATGCTGTATTGCGGTATCTTCGATTATTCGCAGTAATTTTGTTGCAATACCTTTTTTCTATAATGAGGATGAATATAAAATCTTCGAATTCGCCCAATTTCATCCAAAAAAATCATAGACTTAGGGTTACTTAGGCTATTTATAAAAGCGGAGCTTTGTCGATTTACACCACCTATCCCTATAAGTTGTTCGTCTTTAAATACTGCAAACAATGCTTCACCAACCTGATCAAAGTGATTTTCACACGTTTCAAATTCAGGTCGTATTTCAAAAAGTATGCTAATAGCATTTTATATTAAATACTAAATTCAACCTATAAAATCAAACTTAACGGAATATGCTATCGCAGGCGACATGGATGTCGCCGTTGGGTAAGGGTGATAGGGACATCCCCTTTACCCAACAAAGGATTTTTGTTACTTTTTATCCTTAAAAAGTAAGACATTGCCTACGCAAATGAGTTTGAATTTTGCAATATAAATGAGGCAATGCAAAATAATATTATTCTACTGATTTCTTCAAGGATCAAATCAGCATACATTTTAGAACACTACCCAAATTCGGACTTTAAGCGTTCTAGAAAACGAAAACCTTCTTTTTGAGCGCACAGTATGAGTTCTTCTAATTGAGTAGGTAGCTGAGTAATTTGAATTATTTTTAACATATCGAGCTTTTCACTTTGGAAAGCTCGATCATAACAAAACTTTAAACACAACATTAAGAATGCTGTATTTGAGCCTGATTGAATTTTTTTGATAAGAAAATACAGAATAAAATCGCAACTAACAGCACCGCAGATGCAGCAAAACGGCTTAAATCCAAACCGCCATGATCTAACGGTTTATCTAAAAAATCGCCAACAACTGCGCCTAAAGGACGTGTAAGTACAAAAGCTGCCCAAAACAATAAAGTCCGTGATACTTTCGTCCAAAAATATAAAGCCACGATCACTGCCAATAAACCCACATATAAGAAAATACCGCCTGTATATCCTAATCCTGCTGTATCTGATGACCAATCGCCCAAAGCTGTACCTAAAGTCTGTGAAAAGGTAATGGTCAACCAATAAAATAGTTCTGTACGAGGATGATCAATCGAATGCGGAGAAATTGTCCCTTCAACTTTGTACCAACTATATAATGAAATCAGCACTAAACTCAGTAATAAAGTACTGCCTCCCAAATAACCAATGCCCAATGAACGGTCAACAAAGTCCGCTAAAGTCGTTCCGACTGTCGTACTGGCAATAATGGTAAACCAATACAAATATGGCTGATAAGTTTTAGCCTTGACTTGAAAAAATACAAAAGCAATGAAAATAAATGCAAAAATAAAAGTACTGACCAAGTAGCCCAAATTCATGGACATCGACACAGCATCACCTGCCGTTTCACCAAATGTTGTAGCAAATATTTTAGTGATCCAAAACAGCAAAGTGACTTGAGGAACTTTTGAAATAAGTTCGGATTTGAGATTTTCCATGACAGCATGCTAAATATCGAAGAAAGTCTCATCATTCGCTGAGCAGCTTAATTTGAGCTTAATGGTTGCAAAGTATGAACATTTTTATTTTTAGCGTAATACACTCAAGTTAAACATTGGCAAGTTTATACACAGTAAATCTCGCATCAATGGGTTTCTTGCACCAATAATCCACCATCACTTGTGTTTCAGGAAATAGATTTTCAGGCAAAGTATCCAAAGCAAACCATTGCCAACACTCGAATATTTCAGGTTCAGTCACTTGAATAGACTGTATTAAATCATGCTGCGAACTGTCAAGCTGACAAACCACGCCAGCAGTCAAGTTTAAATAATCACGTTCCACATCATTCATTAACATAAAAACTTGTACCTGTTCGGCAGTAAGTTTCAATTGAGTTTCTTCAAATAACTCTCTGACAGCGGCTTTTTCAAAACACTCATGTTCATCGACTTTTCCACCGGGAAAACACCATGTGACTGATTCATCTTGTTTAACTCTTTTACCTAATAAAACTTGCTGTGCATCATCTATAAGCATGACGCCCACACCAATCAGAGCTTGTTGCATTTTTGGCATATTTCTCTACCTACTTTATGAACGTATATTGGTTTTATCATAAAACCTTGTAAAGTTAATGAAATCTGACCTTTAAGCTGAATTTTCTTCAACAAACTATGGTAAAACTGAGCATTCGTGTAAACTTTAGCTTTTTAAAACCCTAGATGTGATGAATAACATGGCTACAGTTGATCTTTTTGCAATTGGTAATGCACTCATTGACCAAGAATTTACAGTATCTGATACATTTTTAGCTGAACAAAATTTGCAAAAAGGCACCATGCAACTCACCGATGGTGAAACCCAAACTCAACTTTATAATAATTTAAAAGCCAGTCAAGTTTATAAAGGTCAAGCTTCAGGTGGTTCTGCTGCCAATACAACTGTGGCATTTAGTGCCTTAGGTGCTTCTGCATTTTATGCATGCCGTGTTGGAAATGATGAACTCGGTGCGATTTACTTAAATGGTTTAAATGAAGCAGATATTCAAACCTCAGAAAAGTCTATCAGCGAAGGTGTAACAGGAACCTGCATGGTTTTAGTGAGCGAAGACTCTGAACGTACCATGCATACCTATTTAGGCATCACGGCTGAATTATCAGATGTGCAAATGGATTTTGAACCCTTAAAAACAGCAAAATGGTTGTATATTGAAGGTTATTTATCAACAAGTGACTCTGCACGTGCAGCAGTCAAAATTGCTCGACAAATTGCCCGTGAAAATGGTGTTAAAATCGCACTCACATTATCTGACCCAGCTATGGTGCAATATGCACGTACAGGCTTAAACGAATTAATTGATGATGGTGTAGACCTCATTTTCTGTAATGAACAAGAAGCAATGATGTATACAGAAACTGATTCTGTTGATGCAGCTATGGCAAAATTGAAATTACTGAGTCATGACGTTGTCATTACATTGAGTGCTAAAGGTGCATTGGTTGCTAATCAAGAACAACAACTCCATGTTCAAGGTCGTAAAGTTGTTGCTGTCGATGCCAACGGTGCTGGTGATGCTTTTGCAGGTGCATTTTTGTATGCTTTAAATGCTGGAGAATCACTACAAAATGCAGCGCAATTGGCAATTTTGATTTCAAGTGAAGTGGTATCACGTTTTGGACCACGTTTAGACCTTGCAGATTACACGCTCTTGTTAGAAAATTTCAAAAAGGAATGTGCATAAAATGTCAGAAAAAATTGCTATGACGGAAGAAATTCCAGAACGTGAAGCACGTGCATTTGATACCATGACAGGTCATACTATTTTTATCACTCAACGTGATGGTGCATTTTACGCCTATCAAAATGTATGCCCTCACCTACAAACTGAGCTTGAGTTTTTAGAAAATCAGTTTTTAGATCGCGATGGTGAATACATTGAATGTTCAACACATGGTGCTTTGTTTGATGTTGAAACAGGTGAATGTATTTCTGGACCTTGCTTAGGTGATACACTTGAAAAGGTCAATATCAAAGTACATTCTGACGGTGGTATTTACATCGTAGAAGCATAATTTACGACTAGGGACAGCCATGCTTGCGTTTTTTTTAGAATATGACTTAATGCCTTTTCATTTAAGTGTTCTAGCGCTAATTTTATTAAGCATGGCTGAAACCATTGGTTATTATTTTGGGTTAAGACCCAGTACTTTTCTTAAAAGAATTTCTCCTGACTGGCTAACCAATGCCCCATTACTACAAGTTAAATTTGCTAAAGTTCTTATTTTTGTATTTTTGCTGATTAATTTCAGTTTTGCAGGCTATTTTTTACAACTGTGTATTTTTGCAAGTCAGCAACAATTTTTCCCTTGGTATTATGTCATTTTACCTGCGTCAGTCATCGCGATTTTTTTTACTGTATTTATGATTCATTGCTTAGACCAAGTCATTAAACCTAAATTTACCCCAACAACTGTAAATTTATTAGGACGTTTAGCGACTGTTTCTAGTGGTAACGCACGCCCAGGATTTTCAGCACAAGCACGTGTTCGTGATGAATTTGGTCAACTACACTATGTACAAGTCGAGCCTGAATTTGGTGAACTCGAGTTCCAAGCACAAATTATTTTGATCCGCTTTCGTAAGTCACATTACATTGCCAAAAAAATCTCAGTGTCTAATGATTTATTCAGTTCAGAGTAAGTCTTTTTTGAAGCCGATATGACTGAAAATATCATTTTTCATTGCTCAAAATACAAAAAACACCTGATCTTTAGATCTGCTCAAATCTCCAATGTGTGCTGTCTATAACTAAAAAATAAGAATATTGTTTAAGTCAAAAGAAATAGCGTAGGTCTTTAAAAATTTTCGAGATAAAAGACATAATTTGGCAAATTTAAAAATTTTTTCATCTAAAAAATGCATCGTCATTTAGCGATGCACTCACACTGTTTAATAAAAAACTCGCTGTCAATTTTTATCTTTTCTCTACTTAATTTTTATTTAAATTAAAAATCAATTTAAGAATTATTTAGATTATTTACAAATTAAAAAATACAATCCAAAGTATTTTAGTTGGTTTTAAAAATATAATTCAAAGCATTTTACTCGACTTTAAAATATTATATACAAGTGTTTTAGTCAGATTTATTTTATTAAATCAAAGTATTTTAATCAACTTTAAATAACGATAAATTTTAGTATATTTTTTAATTAAATTAATTATAAGTATTTGTTTTATATTTAAAAAACAATATATTTTTATTTTAATTGTTTTATCTATTTATTTTATGTTTATTTTTGGTTAATAATATAAAAAGAGTTTTCAAATAGGCATATGTAATGAGCTCAAAACCTAAAGATATAAACCGAAAATTAGTTAGAGAAATCACCATTATCTTAATCGTGAAAATTATTCTTTTATTAATTATTAAGAATATCTGGTTTGATGCACCAACAATTCCTAAAAATTTTGATAACCAAGTTGCTGAGCGTATTGCTGGCAGTCCTTCCCAAACTCAGGAGACACGTTGATGATTTCTGAAAGCGTGGTCGATCTTTCGCGGTTCCAATTTGCAATGACCGCGTTGTATCACTTTATTTTTGTGCCTTTAACACTCGGTTTAGCTTTTATTCTTGCCATTATGGAAACCACCTATGTGATTTCTGGTAAAGAAATTTATAAGGATATGACTAAATTCTGGGGAAAACTCTTTGGTATTAACTTTGCCTTAGGTGTCACAACTGGCTTAACCATGGAGTTCCAATTTGGTACAAACTGGGCGTATTACTCACATTATGTTGGTGATATTTTCGGTGCACCACTTGCTATTGAAGGATTAATGGCATTCTTTCTAGAATCAACTTTTATTGGTTTATTCTTTTTTGGCTGGGATCGCCTTTCAAAAGTACAGCATTTAGGCGTCACATGGTTGGTTGCACTGGGTTCAAACATGTCGGCATTATGGATTTTGGTTGCCAACGGCTGGATGCAAAACCCTGTCGGTGCAGAATTCAACTTTGAAACAATGCGTATGGAGCTTGTCGATTTTGGCGCGCTCATTTTCAACCCAGTTGCTCAGGTTAAATTTGTGCATACAGTGTCTTCTGGCTATGTCACAGGTGCAATTTTTGTTTTAGCCATTTCAAGCTATTACATGTTGAAAAAACGTGATTTACCTTTTGCACGTCGCTCATTTGCTATTGCTGCTATTTTTGGTCTAGCGTCAACATTGTCAGTCATTTTACTGGGCGATGAGTCAGGTTATGAATTAGGTGATGTTCAAAAAACTAAACTCGCAGCCATTGAAGCAGAATGGGAAACTCACCCTGCACCTGCACCATTTACTTTATTTGGCATCCCAAATCAGGAAGAACAACGTACCGATTATGCTGTTCGTATTCCTTATGTTATGGGAATTATTGCTACGCGTTCCTTAGATAAAGAAGTTACGGGGATCAAAGACCTGATGGTGCAACATGAAGCACGTATTCGTAATGGTATGGTCGCTTATAGTGAACTTGAAAAACTTCGTTCAGGTGATCGTTCTCCTGAATTAATCTCATCATTTAAAGAAAATCAAAAAGACTTAGGCTATGGCTTACTTCTTAAAAAATACACACCTCATGTTGTAGATGCCTCTGAAGCTCATATTCAAGCGGCAACAAAAGATACGATTCCCAATGTCACAGCGTTGTTCTTTTCATTCCGTGCAATGGTGGCATCTGGTTTCTTAATGCTCTTATTGTTTATTTTAGCAACTTATGCTGTCGCAAAACGTAATGCTGAAAATAAGCCGTGGCTCTTAAAATTTGCTTTATTTGGCTTACCTTTACCTTGGATTGCAACACAAACAGGTTGGTATGTCGCTGAAGGTGGTCGCCAACCGTGGACGATTGGTGAAGTTTTACCTACACATTTATCGGCATCGAGTTTAAGTACAGCAGATGTTTGGGGTTCTATCATTGCCTTGGCTGCATTTTATACAGTCTTGTTGATTATCGAGATGTATCTCATGATTAAATTCTCTCGTTTAGGACCAAGTTCATTACATACAGGCAAATATCATTTCGAAAAACTTGCTGCTAAAGAAGCACAAGTGAGTGAGGTTCAATCATGATTGAATATGAACTTTTAAAAATCATTTGGTGGGTACTTGTCGGTGTTTTACTGATTGGCTTTGCTCTCACCGATGGCTTCGATATGGGCGCAATGGCAATCATGCCTTTTGTAGGTAAAACAGATGATGAGCGTCGTGCAGCAATCAACACCATTGCACCACATTGGGACGGAAATCAAGTCTGGTTTATTACCGCAGGTGGTGCATTATTTGCGGCATGGCCAATGGTTTATGCTACAGCATTTTCAGGGATGTATTGGGCGTTACTTCTTGTTCTCTTTGCCCTGTTTTTACGACCTGTCGGTTTTGACTACCGCTCTAAACTTGAAAATACGCAATGGCGTACATCATGGGATTGGGGTTTAGCAATCGGTGGGGCTGTACCTGCGTTGGTGTTTGGTGTGGCTTTTGGCAATATGTTTTTGGGTGTGCCTTTTAGTTTAGATGAAACTGTACGTTCAACCTATACAGGAAGCTTTTTTGCACTTCTTAGTCCATTTGCTTTAATTTGTGGTTTGGTCAGCCTTTCTATGCTCAATGCACACGGTGGGGCTTGGCTCATGTTACGTACAGATGGTGCTTTGCGCCAACGTTCTGCAAAAGCAACACAATTCATGGCAATCATATTTCTGGTGTGCTTTTTAGGTGCAGGTGCATGGTTATATTTTGGTAGCATCGAAGGCTATACACTGGCGCAACCCTTTGACACCAATGGCGTTGCCAATCCCTTAGCAAAAGAAGTGATTACCAATAACAATCATGGTTGGATGAATAATTATTCAAATTATCCAATCACAATGATTGCACCAATTATGGCAATTTTAGGTAGCTTAATCGTGATTGCTTCTGCGGCTAAGGCGAAGGCAGGTTTGAGCTTTCTAGGAACCTCAATGATGATTGTAGGCGCAATCTTAACCGCAGGTTTTGCATTGTTCCCATTCCTTATGCCTTCAAGCATTAACCCCGTTGCAAGTTTGACCATGTGGGATGCCGTTTCAAGTAAAAACACACTCACTGTAATGACGATTGCTGCATGTATCTTTGTACCTATTATTTTGTGTTACACCACTTGGTGTTATTACAAAATGTGGGGTGTGATCACGAGCAAGCACATTCAAGAAAATTCACACAGCCTATACTAAGGCTGTGTCATTGACACGAGGAATAACGTAATGTGGTATTTTGCTTGGATTTTAGGCATTTTAATGGCATGTTTTGCAGGTGTACTGAGTGCCTTATATATCGAACATCATCAAGATTTAGATGAGGAATAAGACCATGACAGAAATCGCAATGACAACTGAAGAACGGAAGCCTAACAAATTTGCTATGGCAATTTCATTTTTAATGGCATTGCCTTTGGCTACGGTTTTACTGCTCCATCCTGCAATGATGCTTGATGCCAATGGTCACTATAATCATACGGTTTTAATGTTGGTCATGATCGGGATCTCAGGTGGATTTATTTATGGCGTAGGATTTCTACCACGGTTTTGGTTATGGAAATGGTTATTTAGTCCCTATGTGGCATGTCCTCTCATGCTTTGGGGTTATTACACTTGGTTCTTAACCTAATAACTTAAAAAGAAAACCCTGAATCAATCAGGGTTTTTTAACTTATATGTTTAATCTCGTGATATAGCGATGCAGTCAACTCGCCAATACATCTTTTACCCTCTAATACCTTAAAAACTAAGGCTCTAAACGACTAAATAGAAATTTTTATTTTGTTGATATATCTCATTTAATATCTCAATAAATCGCGCTAAAAGACTATTCTGGTTTTGATCTATCATCTTATGCTGTAATTCTGCTAATTTTTCTAAAACCAATGGAATCTCAGCATTGAAAAAAGTCAATGTTGATTCCTCTTCATCTACATAAAATTCTACTTGAATAAAACGATTATCTTTCAGAAGAACATTATGAATAAATAGTTGCTCATACATTTCTTGTTCTAATTCAAATTGTAATACAAGATCATATTTTTCAAATGGATCTGTACCACTATAAATTGAATACATTTTCAAGCCTCATGAAGCCGCTTTTCGCATTTCAATCAAACATAAATTGACCTGTGGAATTCCAACATCCGCCTCCAATGGATAATCCTCCATCACACCTGTTTGAACATACCCTCGTCTTGCATAAAATGCGATTAATTCTGTACGCACATTGAGTACCCACATCACATATGTTTTCAAATCAGACTGAACATCTGTCGCATATTTTTCAGCATAGTCTAAAACTAATTTTCCCAAACCCTGATTTTGCCAATCAGGTGAAATCGCAAAAGTACCTATTTCCACTGATAACGCGTCAAAAGTTAACCCAATACACGCCACAACTTGATTGTTTTGCTCAGCAACAAGTAAATGAAAATGACTATTTTGCAATTGTTGTAAAAGCTGAGAAGATGAAATACGTGCGCCTAAAACTAAGTCAGCTTCAGTTGTCCATGTGTTTGCATTTTTCTGACGATAAGCTGCATTAATCAAATCAACCAAAGACGAAATATTCGTGAGATCAGCACGATAAAAACTCAATTTATTTAAATCATTCATTTTTTTTTAAAACTTTATGTATAAACCAAAATAATATTTCATACAACACAACGTAACAACCTAAAATTGCTAAATAAATCAGTTCTCCATTTTGTGTTGCATGGCAACGTTCTCCCGTAAAACACTTAAAAACGATATGAAAATAAGTACTGCCCCACAACCATACATACACACTGGTTAAAATGATAAAAATGACCTTCGCCCACACAGGATGAGCACCTTTCAGCATTTTGATACACTGATAAGTACGGATTTGAGCTAAAGCAAATCCCCACAGCCCACAAAATGCTAAACTGAATATCAAAATTAAAACAAAATCTACTTTCATGATCCATCTCTTAAATATAGAGCGTAATTTTGATGAAATTTTGACAAAATAATGCTTTGATCAAGATGTCATGTTTATAACCCCGTATTTTGTTTTCAATTTAACTATTTTGATCTGGTTTATTTTGACCAATTTGTCTAACAAAAACTCGCTTATTTATTACAATCAAGACTTAACACAAGCCTCAGTTCTGCTATGCTTAAGCTCATATATTGACTAAGCACGGATGAATCGCATGAGCGTAACTAT
Organism: Acinetobacter sp. R933-2; assembly: GCF_030325485.1. Classification (NCBI taxonomy): domain Bacteria; kingdom Pseudomonadati; phylum Pseudomonadota; class Gammaproteobacteria; order Moraxellales; family Moraxellaceae; genus Acinetobacter; species Acinetobacter sp. R933-2. The sequence continues at coordinate 215,940 of NZ_JACAIJ010000006.1, read as the reverse complement.
TGGTACTCCTCTCCAATCTTCTGCTTTTAAAGTTCTACTTTTAGGCTCTGGTGAACTGGGTAAAGAAGTTGTTATTTCCTTACAACGTTTAGGTGTTGAAGTACATGCCGCAGATCGTTATGAAAATGCACCTGCAATGCAAGTTGCTCATTTTTCTTATGCCTTAAATATGGCAGACCCTGAACAATTAAAAGCATTGATTGAACAAGTCAAACCCAATTTAATTGTGCCTGAAATTGAAGCCATTGCAACGCAAGTTTTAGTTGAGATTGAAGAACAAAATATTGCAACGGTTATTCCTTCTGCAAAAGCAGTAAATTTGACCATGAACCGCGAAGGAATCCGTCGTTTAGCTGCTGAAGAACTCGGTTTACCAACGTCTGCTTATCGTTTTGCAAATAGTTTAGAAAGCTTCCGTGCAGCATGTGACGATATTGGTTATCCAAACTTCGTTAAACCTGTCATGTCTTCATCAGGTAAAGGTCAATCACGTGTTAAAGAGTTTGCTGAAGTTGATGCGGCTTGGGAATATGCGCAAACAGGTGGTCGTGTTAACCAAGGTACTGTCATTGTTGAATCACAGATTGATTTTGACTTTGAAATTACCCTACTGACTGTACGTGCTAAAAACCCAGAAACAGGCGAAGTTGAAACGCATTTCTGTGATGCGATTGGACACCGTCAAGATGCGGGTGACTATGTTGAAAGTTGGCAACCACAAGCCATGACAAATGCAGCTTTAGCAGAAGCACAACGAATTGCCAATAAAGTGACTGTGGCTTTAGGCGGTTGTGGTATTTTCGGAGTAGAACTATTTGTCAAAGGTGATAAAGTGTGGTTTAGTGAAGTTTCTCCTCGTCCACACGACACAGGTTTAGTCACGCTTGCCTCACAATTTCAAAGTGAGTTTGAGTTACATGCACGTGCGATTTTAGGTTTACCTGTAAATACCGAACGTCATAGTACTGCAGCCAGTGCCGTGATTTACGCAGGCGTAGATGCCACAAATTTATCATTTTCTGGCTTAAATCTTGCATTACAAAATCCTGCTACAGATTTACGAATTTTTGGCAAACCTGAAGGATTTAAACGTCGTCGTATGGGTGTGGCAACTGCACGTGCAGAAACAACAGACCAAGCACGTACATTAGCATATGAAGCAGCGTCAAAAGTCACTGTTCAATTGAATAAATAGTTTTAAAACTTGCGGACAATAATTTTATGATCAACACCTCTCCTCTGTTGAACTACGTCAGTAGTCTCCACGATATTAAAGCAATTAATCAATGGCGTACTGATGTCGAACAACAGCTACAAGAGGCATTTGATCAGGGTCAGCCGATCCGAGATATTATTCATTGTCGTTCAAACTTTATTGATGAAGCCCTCATTTTCCTTTGGGAACATGTTGGGCTGCATCAAACTGATCTCAGTTTATTTGCCGTTGGCGGTTATGGTCGCCGTGAAATGCTGCCTTATTCTGATGTTGACATTATGATCTTGTCTGAGTCTGAATTGAATACAGAACAAGAACAGATGGTTTCAAGTTTTATTTCTTCACTTTGGGATGTTGGTAATTTCAAACCGGGCGTCAGTGTTCGTACGATTCAAAGTTGTTTTGAACAAGCAACCAATGACTTAACTGTAGCTACAGCCTTGATTGAAGCTCGCTTGATTACAGGCAATACCCAATTGACCAAATGGCCACGCCGCGTGGTCTCACAAACATGGACAGATAAAACCTTTTTTGATGCAAAAATGGACGAACAAGCTCGCCGTTATGCACAACATAATCATACTGAAAGCAACCTAGAGCCAGACATTAAAAATGCACCTGGAGGCATCCGAGACATTAACCAAATCGGTTGGATTGCTAAACGACATTTTCGAGTCAATCGTATTTATGACCTAGTACATTTGGGCTTTATTTCTGAGTTTGAACTCGCTGTTTTAGAAAATGCAGAAAATTTTCTTTGGGAAATTCGCCATCATTTACATCGTTTAACCAAACGAGATGAAAACCGCTTATTATTTGACTATCAACGTGAAATAGCCAACATTTTTGGTTATAAAAAACAAGAAGGTAAACACATCAATTACCCGATTGAACAATTTATGAAACGTTATTATCGTACAGCTCAACAAGTGTCTACACTGAATGAAATGTTGTTGTCGTATTTTAATGAGTCAGTCATTACCCCACGCTTACCAAACTACGAACGTAAAATTGAAAATATTAATGAGAATTTTAAACTGGTGGATGGCAAACTTGCTGTACAACACCATAAAATTTTTGCAGAGAAACCAAGTGCAATTTTAGAAATTTTCTATTTATTGGCAAATCGTCCTGAAATCGAAGGCATACGTGCCCGTACCTTACGCTTACTGACTTTAGCAGCAAAACGTATTAATCAAAATTTCCGTGATAACCCTGCACACCAAGCCTTATTTATGGCAATTATTCGTTCGCCACATCGTCTTTATGACACCATGGTGGCAATGAAACGTTATGGTGTATTGGGTAATTACATTCCTGCATTTGGTCAAATCATGGGCTTGATGCAATATGACTTATTTCACATCTATACCGTTGATGCACATACGCTTTTACTGATCCGCAATTTAAATCGTTTTAAAGCGCCAGAGTTTGCAAAAGACTATCCTGTGGTCAGTTCTGTATTTCAGCGTTTAGTACGCCGAGATATTGTTTTCCTTGCTGCTTTGTTCCATGACATCGCGAAAGGTCGTGGCGGTGATCACAGTGAATTAGGTGCTGAAGATGCGATTGTATTCTGTCGCGCACATGGTTTTACGGAACGTGAATGTAATTTAGTTGCTTGGCTGATTCAAAATCATTTGTTGATGTCGATTACAGCTCAGAAAAAAGATATTTCCGACCCTGATGTGGTGAAAGAGTTTGCTGAAAAACTGGGCGACATGGAGCATTTAGATTATCTCTACACACTCACTGTCGCTGATATTAATGCAACCAATCCTAAACTTTGGAATACTTGGCGCGCGTCTTTGATGCGTCAATTGTATACGCATGCACGTGATGTGATTCGTTCTGGTTTAGGAAGACCCGTTGACTATCAAATGCTGATTGAGGACACAAAGTTTTCAGCCAGTGAAGTACTGGTTGATGAATTTCCACTCGATCAAGTTGAACAAGTCTGGCAAGAACTTGGAGATGAATACTTCTTAAAAGAATCCGCCGATGAAATTGCATGGCACACGCGCGCCATTTTGCAGCATGGTGACAACCCTGCACCATTAGTGCTCATGCGTGCGCACCGTAAAGCAGCACAAGATGCTGTGCAAATCTTTATTTATACCCAAGATAAGCCGAACTTATTTGCAACGACAGTCGCTATTTTGGATCGTATGAATTTAGATGTTCAAGATGCTCGTATTATTACTGCAACCAAAGCATTTAGTTTGGATACTTACGTTGTTCTTGACCGTTTCGGTACACTGCTTACAGATCCTGAACGTGAAGAAACTGTAAAACAGGCATTGATCAACGCACTCAGTAATTCAGATAAATATCCGGGCTTAATGCAACGTCGCATTCCTCGTCAACTGCGTCATTTTGATATTGAAAATACTGTAGATATCACTTTGAATGAAGCTTTACAGCAAAACATGGTTGAGATTTCTACACTCGATCAACCCGGTTTATTGGCACGTGTGGGTGGTCTATTTATGATGCAAGGCTTAGATATTCATTCTGCACGTATCGCTACATTAGGTGAAAAAGCAGAAGATATTTTCTTTGTGACCAAAAAAGATGGTACGCCTTTAAATGATGCAGAATCAGAAATTTTTGTCGCACAACTCAAAGCTGCTTTGGATGAAGCTTCAAATCAAATTTCTATCCAGCATTAATACTTTGTTTTAACTTAATTTTTATATCATGGTAATTGTTTCATGAACTCTAGTTTGTCTTTATTACATCCATATCCGTTTGAGAAGTTAGCTCAACTTTTTAAGGATGTAAAACCTGCTGATTTCCCTTTAATTCCACTATCCATTGGGGAACCCAAGCATCCTGCACCAGAGTTTGTGAAACAAGCGATCATTGATAATTTTCAACACTTATCAACTTATCCAAACAGTAAAGGTCTGCCTGAACTGCGCCAAAGTATCGCAAATTGGTTAACACAACGCTTTCAACTTAACACCATCAGCGCAGAAGAACAAGTTTTACCTGTGACTGGCACACGTGAAGGTATTTTCTCTTTTGTTCAAGCCTTGATTAATCGTGATGATGCACCTTATGTCGTCATGCCAAACCCTTTTTATCAAATTTATGAGGGTGCAACATTACTGGCAGGCGCAAAACCTTACTTTATCAATTGCACTGAAGAAAATGGCTATCTTGGTGATTTTGATGCAGTTCCTGCTGAAGTCTGGGAAAAAACGGCATTACTTTTTGTCTGTACACCAGGCAACCCTACAGGTACGGTTTTATCTAAAGCGCAATTTAAAAAACTGATCGCCCTTTCGGATCAATATGATTTCGTCATCGCCTCAGACGAGTGTTATTCAGAACTTTGGTTCGATGAAGCACCTGTCGGATTACTCGAAGTTTGTGCCGAAATGGGACGTGATGATTACAAAAATTGTGTCGTATTCCATTCTCTTTCAAAGCGTTCAAACTTACCGGGTATGCGTTCTGGCTTTGTCGCGGGTGATGCAAATCTACTAAAACCGTATTTAAAATTCCGTACTTATCATGGCGCTGCAATGCCTGTGCAACACCAAATTGCTTCAATCACCGCTTGGAATGACGAAAGTCACGTTGAAGAAAATCGTAAATTATATCGTGCCAAATTTGAATTATTTCAAAGTGAATTAGGTCATCTTCTCCCTTTACAAAAACCAGATGCGGGGTTCTATTACTGGTTAAAGGTAGATCATGATGAAAACTTTGCTAAAATGTTAATGGAAAAAGCACACATTAAAGTACTACCAGGACGATATTTATCTCGTGATACTGCGCAAGGTAATCCCGGTGCAGGACATGTTCGTATGGCATTGGTTGCAGATATTTCACAATGTGAACAAGCAATTCAACGCTTAAAAGCGATTCTCTAAATTGTAACGCAGTTAATTCCGTTATTTTTCTTCAAAATAACCTGCAATAACTATCGCAATATATTGAATCCAATAAAAAGCCCATGCTGACTGTATGGGCTTTATTTTATGGAAAATAACTTGGGAATGTATTTTCTATCTTGCCAATGATTGTTGGCTTAGACATACTGAATCATCTCAAGGAATTTATAAATAAAAATGAAATCGCATGACCCTTTGCAGCGTAAAAGCTTCATTTCAAAATACTGGTTTATCATTGCTGCCATATTAATAATTTTGGTTGTCGCTTTTTTATTGTTTAAGACTGTAGCAAAAAAAGAAAAAGTTACACAAGAAAAAACCACGACAACTGAAACAAAAGCTGCTCTTACCGTGAGTGTGATCCAACCTGAACGACAAAATTGGAAGCAAACACTTACAGCAAATGGAAATATCGCAGCATGGCAAGAAGTTGTTATCGGTAGTGAACTTTCAGGACAACGGATCAGCAAAGTCTATGTCAATGTCGGTGACAGCGTAAAACGCGGGCAAGTACTGGCTGAAATTAACAATGAGAGTATTCGCGCAGATTTGGCTTCTGCCCAAGCCAATTATGCTGAAGCACAAGCCACACTGGCTGAGGCAAGCAGTAATAACAAACGTTTCCAACAACTGAAAGACACGGGTGCAATCTCTGCGCGTGAGGTGATGCAATACCAAACTTCACAAAATACTGCACAAGCACGTTTAGATGCAGCAAAAGCCCAGATTGAAAGTAATCAATTACGACTAACACAAACGCATGTGGTCGCACCTGATCATGGGGTGATTTCAGCACGTACTGCAACTGTCGGTTCTCTCGCACAAACAGGACAAGAACTGTTTCGTATGATTCGTGATGATCGTTTAGAGTGGCGTGCCGAAATCACAGCCACCGACTTATATAAACTTAAACAAGGTATGACCGCACAAATTACCTCACCCGATCCTAGCCAGGCGAAGATTGTTGGAACAGTGCGTATGATTGCACCTGTGATCGACCCACAAACACGTTACGGCTTAGTTTATGTTGATTTACCAAATACAGATGCTGTTCGTATGGGCATGTTTGTTAAAGGTGAATTTGATTTAGGTGAAAAACTTGCACTCACTGTGCCTCAGTCTGCTGTGTTACTCCGTGATGGTTTTGCTTATGTCTTTATTGTTGACCAAAACAATCGTGTCACTCAGAAAAAAATCACCACAGCACGTCGTTTGAATGATCGGATTGAAGTATTAGATTTGGCTGATAATGTCAAATTGGTTGCTTCAGGAACGAGTTTCTTAGCCGATGGTGATTTAGTCAAAATTGGACAAGCAATTCCTGAGACACCACTTACACAACAACTCATGCCAAATCAGGAGAAATAAGATGAATTTCTCCGCATGGTCAATCCGCAATCCAATTCCCAGTATTTTATTATTTATCATGTTGGGTTTAGCTGGGTTTCTCTGTTTTCACTGGATGAAAGTTCAACAATTTCCTGATATTGAACTACCTATGGTAACTGTGACAGCATCTCTCCCAGGAGCTGCTCCACCTCAGCTTGAAACAGAAGTTGCACGCAAAATTGAAAACTCGATTGCCAATATTCAAGGCTTAAAAAATCAATATGCAAGTATCCGTGATGGTGTCGTCACGGTTACCGCAGAGTTTCAACTAGAAAAACCGCTACAAGAAGCCGTCGATGATGTACGTAATGCAGTTTCACAGATTCGTTCAGATCTGCCTGCAGACTTACGTGATCCGATTGTCAGCAAGATCAATCTCTCTGGTTCTCCTATTCTGACTTATACCATTCAATCTCCAAAAATGGATGAAGAGGCATTGTCATGGTTTGTTGACTATGACATTAGCCGTGCCATGTTACAGGTCAAAGGCGTCGGTGCTGTTTCACGTGTCGGCGGTGTAACACGCCAAATTGATGTGGAACTCGACCCTGAAAAGCTCTTGGCACTCAATGCAACTGCTACAGATATTACTCGTCAACTGCGTTTGACCCAACAAGAAGCATCTGGTGGTCAAACCAAAATTGGAGGCAGTGAACAATCTATTCGCACCATTGCAACAGTACAAACAGCTGCTGAAATTGCAGCGATGGATATCGCACTGAGTGATGGTCGTCATATTCGTCTCGATCAAGTTGCTACGATTCATGATGGAATCGCTGAGCGACGTTCAGCCGCTTTATTGAATGGACAATCGGTAATTGGTTTTGAAATTACCCGTAGCAAAGGTGCCAGTGAAGTTGATGTAGAAAAAGGTGTCATTCAAGCTTTAGATAAACTCAAAGCCAATCATCCTGATATCAAAATTACTGAAGCATTTAACTTTGTTAAACCTGTAGAAGAAAACTATAAAGGTTCAATGTCTTTGCTGTATGAAGGTGCCATTTTAGCTATTTTAGTGGTCTGGTTATTCTTACGCGACTGGCGAGCAACGCTGATTGCGGCGACTGCACTGCCTTTATCGATCTTACCTGCTTTAATCGGCATGTATTATCTGGGTTTCACCCTGAATATGGTCACCCTACTTGCACTCTCTTTAGTGGTCGGGATTTTAGTCGATGATGCAATTGTCGAGATTGAAAATATCATACGGCATCTAAGGATGGGGAAAACGCCGTATGAAGCTGCGATGGAAGCAGCCGATGAAATTGGTTTAGCAGTAATCGCCACAACCTTTACGCTGATTGCAGTTTTTCTTCCCACTGCGTTTATGAGCGGTATTGCTGGAAAATTTTTCGTACAATTTGGTTGGACAGCAGCGCTTGCTATTTTTGCATCACTTTTGGTCGCACGATTACTCACACCAATGATGTCTGCTTATATACTCAAACCTTGGGTTGGCAAAATTGAAACCCATGCACATCTTGCAGATACACCACAACAAGATGGTGGTTATCAGGCATTAGCACAAGACCGTGCCCAAGATGGACGTGTCATGCAGCTTTATATGCGTATGGTCACTTGGTGTTTAAATCATCGTTGGATGACTATTTCGAGCGCTATTGTCTTTTTCATTTGCTCTCTGATGCTCATTCCCTTACTTCCTACAGGTTTTGTACCTCCCCCTGATACTGGGCAAACACAAGTACGTTTAGAACTTGCACCTGGTTCACAATTTATTGAAACTTTAAAAACAGCCGAATACGCACGCCAGTTAATCAAAGACAATCCTGATATTAAAAGTGTCTATACTACGATTGGTGGCGGTGCAGCAGGAAGTGATCCTTTTGCAGGTTCAGCCTCTGAACCTCGTAAAGCAACTTTAACCATTCAAACGACAGCACGTGCTGATCGTGATACACGCCTACAAGACATTGAACTCGATATACGTAAACGCCTAGAACCTTTACCGGGAGCGCGCGTTCAGGTTGGTATTGCGGGTAATAATAGCCAATATCAAATTGCACTATCAGGTGATGACCCTGAGACTTTAGTCAGTACAGCACGTCAACTCGAACGTGAAATTCGTACCATTCCAAATATTGGCAGTATTACATCCAGTGCAGCACTGGTACGTCCTGAATTGGTGATTCGTCCTGACTTTGCCAAAGCCGCAGACTTAGGCATTACCACACAAAATATTGCTGAAACTGTTCGCATTGCAACAGCAGGTGATTTTGATCAAAACTTGGCAAAACTCAATTTATCACAACGTCAAATTCCGATTGTCATTCAGCTACCACTTTCTGCACGTCAAGACCAAGACTTGATTAAACGCTTAATGATCACAGGCAGCAAAGGTCCTGTCATGTTAGGCAATATCGCCGATGTCAATATTGAAAGTGGTCCATCACAAATTGATCGTTTCAACCGCTTGCGTAATATCAACTTCAACATTGAGTTGAACAATCAACCCTTGGGGGATATTGCAGCAGCAGTTGACCAACTCCCTACGATGAAAAATCTACCGCCTACAGTGAAACGTACTAATATTGGTGATGCAGAAGTCATGCAGGAACTTTTTGCAAGCTTTGGTTTAGCGATGCTGACTGGTATCTTGTGTATCTATGTAGTTTTAGTATTGTTATTTAAAGACTTTTTACAACCGATTACCATTTTGGTTGCACTTCCTCTAGCTTTAGGTGGCGCATTTGTACTACTTCTTTTAGCCAACAGCAGTTTTTCTATGCCAAGTTTAATTGGCTTAATTATGCTGATGGGAATCGCCAGTAAAAACTCTATCTTGTTGGTGGACTATGCCATTATTGCCAAAGATGAAAAGTCCTATTCAAGAACCAATGCCCTTTTGGATGCTTGTCATAAACGCGCACGTCCAATCATCATGACAACCTTAGCAATGGGTGCAGGTATGTTGCCCATTGCTTTGGGTATCGGCACGGATCCAAGCTTTAGAGCACCTATGGCGATTTCGGTCATTGGGGGATTAATTACCAGTACATTCTTATCTTTACTGGTAGTTCCTGTTGTTTATACCTTTATTGACGATATCAATCGTAAAATTCGAGGTCTAAAAAGATAAAAACTATCTGTAATAAACATTAAAAATCATGTTTATAAGATCACTCATCATCGCCTTAAAGAGAAGTTCGCTTCTCTTTTTTTCTTACAGATTGCATTTTTTAACTTTGTTTTATTTTCAAAAACTAAACTCGACTCAATAAACCACTACAATTAAAAACATTATATTCTTTAATCACAAAGCTTGAATGTAAAGCCACGACAAACTCTATTTTACCAATACGTTTGAGTAAAATTTCACTATAATTTTCCATATCTTTAGCCACAACTTCAACTAAAAAGTCAGCAGACTGACCTGTCACCAAAAAAGCATTGATCACTTCGGGAATATTTTCCAATTCTTCTAAAAATTTTGCAAAAGTATCCGTATCATGTTTACTGAGAGAAACCTGTAAAATAACATGCAGTTTAAAGCCCAATTTTTCGTAATTAATATCACGTTTTAAATTCGTCATGATATTAGTTTCAATAAGATGCTTAATACGACGATGCACCGAACTCACTGATAAATTGATCCGTTCTGACAATTCATTAAGATTAATATCTTCATGTGTCAAAATTTCAAGAATTTGTTTGTCATAACGGTCAAGCTCCATTATCAGCTCCTCTACAACTATTCAATATTTATAATAAAATCCATAACTTGACCTAAATAGATCAACTCTTTTGCTTATAATACAATAAGCGTTTTAATAAGGATTGAAAGACTTCTTTCTCGTTAAGTATAGCGTAGTATATTTGAGAAATTTTTTCTTATTATTTTATTTTTTTGGTAAATTTTTCCAAAACGAATCGTTTTATCGATGCCATTTAAACAAAACTGCTTGTACATCATAAACGGTCATTGCGCGTGTTAAAGTTTGATCTTTTTGTACTAAATGCTCAAGCAGTTCCATAAAAAACTCGACCATTAATACTTTTTGTTTTTCCAAATCATATTTATTGAGCAAAGTGATATTCAATAGGACATTATAGTTTTCAAAATCTAAATCACGATCATTTTCTAGATGATCTTGATAAGTTAAAAAAAAGTCATAATCAAATTCTTTTAAATTTAAAATACCAAAGTAAGCGTTTTTATTTTCGTTTTCCTTTAAATTTAGCGTCAAAATTTCATTTAAATACCCCACCAATTGCACAAGATGAGTTTCACAATAGAATGCACATTGGTAACTTACAGACATACCTTATATACCACGCCAGTCAACACGAGCATTACGCTCAGAATTATAAATACGCTGTACATACTGTCCAATCGGTAAATTTAACAAACTTTGTTTGTACTGTTTTACCTCATCAGAAACATGTAACTCACTTTCCACTTCCCACGGCGTCCCATTTAAATACAATAAAGGTGCGAGCATTGAACAGACGGCGATATCCGCTAAACCCAAACGATCTCCAACCAAATATCGACAATGATTTTCGATCAATTTTGCATTCAACTGTTGAATCATTTCATCCATTTTAGACTTAGATTCAGAAACTTTCTCAATATCTAACTGATAACTCTTTGAAACTAAAGTTTTTAAAATTGGTTTAGATATTTTTTCAAATTGGCGTAAATAACCTTTTTCACCCAACATAATCTCTAAAGGCTCGTCACTGGTTGACAATGCTTGTGCCAACCCCCAACGGCGCACATGTGCACCTAGCTCATTAGAAAGTGTATTAATTTCCAAAGCTTGTTGACGCAAATGTGGATCTAAACGCAATAAAGCATGTTCAGGATAAGTATCATCCAAATATAAAGCGATCTCAGTTGAATCGGCGATCCAACGTTCACTATCCTTAAGAATAGGCAGCTTATTTTGCCCTGTTTTCAGTTGAGCAAAAGCACGATGTACGCCAGGGATTAAATTTTGCGCTACAAAATCTAGTTCTTTATGATCAAGTAACCAACGTGCTTTTTCACAATAATGCGATAAAGGAAATTGGTAAAGAATGCGCATATAATCTCCAAATTATTTTTCTAATCAAAGCTTTAGGATAAATCCAAGTGATTACATCTACTTTAACTTTTCACTTTAAAAATTACAATGTACTTTTTGTTCAAAAATTTTGGTAAATAGTCAATTCTGTCTCATTTATTATTGAAGCCTACTTGTATTTTATTTGATAAATAACATGATTAAGTTAATCACTTTTAATTCAGTCATCTTTATTTTTATAAGCAGAATAAATAAGATAACAACCTAAACCAAATGATAGTCCACTCAACAAGAAAGCTAAAAATATTGTGGATTCACAAAAAAATTGATTTGTTCCAGAAGTCCCTTAAAGGTATTTTGAATTGTTTTGAAATCTTACATCTGAGACCTGACTTTACTATGGCTTTCATGTAAAATCATCGGCAATTTTTATATAACACTTTGTGAGTCATTTCATGGGTTTTAATTGCGGTATTGTCGGCTTGCCGAACGTTGGTAAATCTACACTTTTCAATGCATTGACAAAAGCTGCTATTGCTGCGGAAAACTTTCCATTCTGTACCATCGAACCAAATACAGGTATCGTTCCAGTTCCAGACCCACGTTTAGACAAATTAACCGCGATTGTTAAACCACAACGTGTCATTCCAACAACAATGGAATTTGTAGATATCGCAGGTTTAGTTGCAGGTGCATCAAAAGGTGAAGGCTTAGGCAACCAATTCCTTGCAAATATCCGCGAAACTGATGCTATTGCACATGTCGTTCGTTGTTTTGAAGATGAAAATGTCATTCATGTAAATGGTAAAATTGATCCTCTAGACGACATTGCAACGATTAATACCGAACTTGCACTTGCTGATTTAGACACAGTCACGAAAGCAGTCACACGTTTAGCAAAATCTGCAAAAGGTGGTGACAAAGAAGCTGTTGCAACTAAAGCGGTATTAGACAAAATTTTACCTCTCCTTGACGAAGGCAAACCTGCACGTGCAGCAGATTTAGATGATGATGAGCGTAAACTTGTTCGTGGTTTTGGTTTAATGACTTTAAAACCAACCATGTATATCGCGAACGTTGCAGAAGATGGTTTTGAAAATAACCCACATTTAGAAGCTGTTAAAAAGTTAGCTGCTGAAGAAAATGCGATTGTTGTTCCACTTTGCAACCAAATCGAAGCTGAAATTTCATTACTTGAAGATGAAGACCGTGCTGAATTCTTAGAAGCTTTAGGAATGGAAGAGCCTGGTTTAAATGTAGTGATTCGTGCAGGTTATGGTCTTCTTGGCTTACAAACTTACTTTACAGCAGGTGTTCAAGAAGTACGTGCTTGGACTGTTAAAATTGGTGCTACAGCACCACAAGCTGCTGGTGTGATTCACACTGACTTTGAAAAAGGCTTTATTCGTGCTGAATGTGTTGCTTACAATGACTTTGTACAATACAACGGTGAAAATGGTGCCAAAGAAGCAGGTAAATGGCGTTTAGAAGGTAAAACTTACGTTGTTCAAGATGGTGATGTTTTACATTTCCGTTTTAATGTATAAGCCATTTTTAAACTTTTAATGATTGTTGCGATTAAAGCATCCTTATTGGGATGCTTTAATTTTTTAAAATCTTAATACAAGCTTAAATAACTGTAATCTATAATATTTTTAATATAATCAAACAACACTTTACACCTAACACACTACAATAATTTCTCTTATATTTACTTTAAGGTACTTTCACCTTATTTCATGCAGGTCTAATCATGAAAAAATTCACACAATTTTTTTCCGTCAGTATCCTTTCTATTTTACTCAGTGCCACTGCGTTTGCCTGCCCTAAAGGAACCACTCTCTCTGGGGGCACAGGTCCCAAACATAAAGGAGGAAAATGCATTCTCATTCAAAATAATCACAATCTAAGCAAGCAACAAACAACCCATAAAATAACTACAAATCAACCATCTACACATAAAGTAGAAAACACGATACCAACGCAAACAAAAAATACGCATGCATCGACTTAATACCTCAACTGAATACCATAATATTTCCCCCTCAGAAAATCTCTAGCTTTTAACCTTATTCAAATAAAAAACCCCAGTCGCAACTGAGGTTTTTTTATTTAACTTTAAATATGCAATTATTTAATTTTTGCTTTCGATTTTAAATATTGCGTATAGTCTTCTAACAATTGCTGACCACGAAGTTGTTGATATAATCTCGTCAACTCTTGTGCCTGTGTTGGATCTAAACCATCAACAGGTGCTTTTTTCACTTCTGACACAGCAACGACCACCATTTCATTAGGTAAAGTTGTTGTTGTTACAGACCACATTCCTGCTTTAGGCTCTGTCAAACTAAAAGCTGCACGCTCAATTTCACGCTTTAAACCTTGTGAACGTGTAAATGTTCCCGCAGATTCAAAATGAAATGGATATTTTGCTAGAACTTCTTGTGCAGGTAACTTTTTAAAGTCAGCCAACATATTTTCAATTTTAGCTTTTGCTGCTGTTGCTGCTTTAACTTGAATTAATTGAGCCTTAACACGTGCAGTTGCCTGAGCAAGTGGCTGTACACCTGCGGCATGATATTCACGTACTTTAACCCAAACTGTACTGCCATCTGCGAGTTGAATGCTACTTGATACATTCTTGTCGCCATTTTTAACATCATCACTAAATAGTTTTGCTTTGACACTTGGGTTTGCTAAAACAGGATTTTGAGTTGCAACTGTAACAGCTTTAGCAGACTCAATTTTTGCTGTTTTTACTTCACTTGGAACAATATCCAAAGCGTCATTACTGACAACTTGCTCATTTAAACTATTTACAGTATCTGCAAATAAATTTGCTGACTTCGCCTTTAATACTTCTGCGGTTAAATCTGCTTTTTTGGCTTCAAATGATGGTACATCGCCTGCAACAGTATGAACCTCAATAATATGATATCCATATTGTGTTTTAACTGGTCGTGTAATTTCATCATTTTTTGCAGATTTTACAGCATTATCAAAGTTTTCATCAAATACACCTTCAGTATAAGACTCAACTAAACCGCCCTTCGTTTTTGAAGAAGGATCTTCTGAATACTGAGCAGCTGCTTGCGCAAATGTTACACCACCTTTGATTTTACTATAGACATCATTCGCCAATTTTTCTGCTTGTTCTGCAGTACGATTGTCTGTTGTAATTAAGATATGTTTCACTTCACGTGTTGCATTTTTTTTCTGCTGATCTACAAAAGCGGTATAAGCTTTTTGTAATTCTGCATCTGATACTGCTGCATTTGGCTGTGCCAACATCGCTGGTGTTAAAACCACATAATCAACATCGACAGAAGCAACCTGCTTAAATTTGTTTTGATGTTTATTGTAATAATCCGCAATTTCTTGGCTGCTTACTTTTACATTTTGTTTATATTCATCTAGATTTACGCTTGCTAACTGAAGTGTACGCTGTTCCGTTTGTAAGTTTGCAATTTGTTGTAAATCTTGCTTACTTACTAAAGCATTATCCGTAAAGGTACTCATTAATGTTTTTAAAGCATGATCTTGACGTACATTCGCAATCAAAGCAGCACTTGTCATACCAACTGAACGTAAATAGTTTTCATATAATTGTTGAGAAAATTTACCATTTTCTTGAAAACTAGGCTGTTGTGCCAACATCTGTTCAATCTGAGCATCACTTAAAGAAATCCCTAGTTTCTCTGCATGTTGGATTAACAAGGCACGAGCCACTAAACCATCTAAAGCAGCATTTTGAATAAATGAATGATTTAATAATGATTCATCACCATTTACCATAGATAGATACTGATCTTTAAATGCTTTTGTTTGCGCTTCTAAATCTTTATTAGAAATGTCTTGACCATTTACAGTCTTCGCCACATCCGCTTTATTTCCCCCACTAAAATAACCTTCAATACCGACCAATGCTAATGGAGTCAAAAATAAAACGAGTAGGACTTTTCCGAGCCAACCTTTTATGACTTTACGAAACGATTCCATAAATCTTCCAATATTTTATTTGCTAGGGAGTTTAACTGATATTCATATATGAATGAATGCGCTAAGCGTGATTTATTCGTTATTTCCATAAAAAAACGCGCCCTACAGGCGCGTTTTTGACTGTTAAAGATTAAGCAACAGAATCTTTAAGTCCTTTACCTGCTTTAAAGCTAGGTACTTTACTTGCTTTAATTTGAAGCTCTTCACCAGTTTTAGGGTTACGACCAGTGCGTGCAGCACGCTCTTTAACGCTAAATGTACCAAAACCAACTAAAGTTACAGTATCACCACCCTTTAACGCTTCACCAATTGAAGCAATAGTCGCATCCAATGCTTTACCAGCATCAGTCTTAGACAATCCCCCTTTTTCTGCAATTGCGTCAATTAATTCTGATTTATTCATGAAGATTACGTCCTCTTATATCGTTCGTTTAAGATCCAAGGCTGTGGTTTGAAAGGCCATGCTGACTTTATAGCAATGCTTTGGGGGAAAACGCAAGACTACAATAATGCTTTTCACAAAAATAACCTGCAAAAAACAAAAAATAAGTTTATTCGACATCTTGACTGCTTATTTTTTGTAGTTGAATAGCGAGATTCTTATTCTCTTCTACCAAGCTGTCTACCTTCTGATGTAATTGCAAGATCAAAGTCTCTAAATGTTGCACATCTTTTACTGTCACTAAACCAATTCGATTAAGTGAGTGGTTAACATGTTGATCTAGCGTTTTCTCTAATTTCTCTTTGGTTTCGATTGCAGTTTCTTTCGTTTTTTCAGTTACTGTTTTCGTTGTTTGTTCAACATCTACATCTTCGACACTTTTAGACTCTAGCTCTTCGCCCACTTTCACCAGAGAATCAAATAATTTATTACCCTCTTCTTCTGCACGTGAAAATGCGCCTAAACCAGCCAACCAAATTTGCTTTGTATACTTTCTAAAATCAAGAGAAGATTTACGTGAAAACTTTGCTTTAGCATTCGGTATGTCTTTTTTTGCTTGTTCTATTATACCATCCTTAGATACTGGGTAATCTTGATCCATCTGTACTCTCTCCTGCATATTTTATATACAACTTTATCATTAAAATGTGAAATAACGTTATAATAACAAATAAACCACTTGAACCTTTTGCAAAACTGTTCTACAAAGCAAAGTAATTTATTTTATTTAAATGTGAACCAGTTCTCCATACATATAACACGAGATCGGATTCTTTGTGTGAACTATAGGAATTTTTTTATGAGCGAATCGCAACAAAAGCAGGGTCAAAGTCGTTTGTTGCTCAATACTCTAATGATCATTTTGGAAACATTTTACTCATTTGTATTAAAACACGACCGTGTTGTTCGCTTGCAAGCTAAAAACTTTGTTGCCAAGCAAATCACTATAAAAATAAATAGTTACATTCCTTATGTCGACTTTTATATTCAATTCACAGACAAAGGTATTTTATTTGACCTAAAAGAACCTGAAAAACCTGTTGATTTAACCGTCAGTAGCACTGTACTTGATTTAATTCAAATTTTTGTGTTTGGCAACCGTCGTAGCATGAAAAAAATGAGAGTCGAAGGTGAAGACTTACTTAAAGATCAATTCCGTGATTTGGTTTTACCCTTCACTATCCCAAGACTACTTTCTGATTGGAAACAATGGCTTACTAATCCAGAACATGATCAGGATGGACTTGGCTCAAAAAAGCGTATAGCACCATTATTGGAAAAAATTGATCAACAACGCTCAAAAATCAACACATTACAAGTTGAAGTCAAGCAATACCAAAATCGTATCCGCCGCATGCAGCAGCAACAAAAGACCATAAAGGTGATTTTATGCGTGATTTCGATTCTCTTTATTGCGTTAATTGTGTATAATTCTTGGCAAATATTTTTCCAATAAATTGGATTTAACTCACAACAATAACGTGATTAAAAAATACTTGACTAAATTAGTCAGAATTCAGCCGAAAATACTTGACTATTTTAGTCAGGATTCATAAAATCATGTTATCTAGTCTAATAACATGTGTATCGAATCATGCGCCTTACTACTCGCGGTCGCTACGCAGTGACTGCTCTACTTGATCTAGCTTTGCAGCCAACTGAACAAACGATCACGCTTGCTGAAATCGCAGCTCGCCAAACTATTTCTGTCGCTTATCTTGAGCAATTATTTGCTAAACTTAAACGTCATGGTCTAGTTTCAAGTGTTCGTGGAGCCAACGGTGGTTATCATCTTGCGCGCAGTGCTGATGAAATTACAGTATTAGAAATTATTGAAGCCGTAAACGAAACTGTCGATGCAACACGTTGTGACCACAAAGGCAATTGCCAAAATGGTGCAATGTGCTTAACGCATGATCTTTGGCAGGAACTCTCCCATCATATTGCCGATTATTTAGCTAAAATTACGCTTGCTGATCTCGTCGCACGAGACAACGTTCAAACTGTTGCTCTACGCCAAAATACACCAAGTTTTGATTCAGCCCTTTTATCGGTTACAGGTATCTGACATGAAACGTCCTATTTATCTTGACTATGCAGCAACTACTCCTGTCGACCCTCAAGTTGCTGAACGTATGATGGAATGCTTAACCTTTGATGGTATCTTTGGTAATGCAGCATCTCGTTCACATGCTTATGGATGGCAAGCGGAAGAAAAAGTTGAATATGCACGTGAACAAGTCGCAAATTTAATTAAAGCTGATCCACGTGAAATTGTATGGACATCAGGTGCAACTGAGTCTGATAACCTTGCACTAAAAGGTATTGCTCAGTTCTACGGTTCGAAAGGCAAACATATCATTACAAGTAAAATTGAACATAAAGCAATTTTAGATACTTGTCGTGAATTAGAAGAAGAAGGCTTCGAGATTACTTATCTTGAACCTGAACCACAAACAGGTTTAATTACCCCTGAAATGGTTCAAGCAGCATTACGCCCTGACACTATTCTTGTATCACTCATGATGGTCAACAATGAAATTGGTACTGTAACTGATGTTGCAGCGATTGGTGAGTTAACACGTGCCAATAAAACTTATTTTCATGTTGATGCTGCACAAGCTGCTGGTAAAGTTGAAATCGACCTTTCAACCATGAAAGTTGATTTGATGAGCTTTTCTGGTCATAAAATTTATGGTCCTAAAGGCATTGGTGCATTATATGTACGTCGTCAACCACGTGTTCGCATTAAAGCACAAATGCATGGTGGCGGTCATGAGCGTGGTATGCGTTCAGGTACACTTGCAACACACCAAATCGTAGGTATGGGTGAAGCATTTGAACTTGCTGGTAAGAATTTACAAGCAGAACAAACTCGTTTACGTGTACTTCGTGACAAACTTTGGAATGGTTTACAAGACCTTGAACAAGTGTTCTTAAATGGTCATCCTGTTTACAATGTTGCTAACTATTTAAATGTGAGTTTCAACTTTGTTGAAGGTGAATCACTCATGATGGCACTTAAAGATGCAGCTGTTTCTTCAGGTTCAGCGTGTACATCTGCAACTTTAGAACCATCTTATGTTCTTCGTGCATTAGGTCTGTCTGATGAATTGGCTCACAGCTCAATTCGTTTCAGCTTTGGTCATTATACGACTGAAGAAGACATCGACCATGTTATTACAATTACCAAAGCAGCAGTTGAGAAATTACGTGAACTTTCTCCGCTTTGGGACATGTATAAAGAAGGAATTGATTTAAATTCAGTTGAATGGGCTGAACATTAATTTCATGAAAGACTTGGCATTTTGTTGAAAATCAATAAAATGCCCTCATATTAACTGTAGCAATACATCTCATCAACGCTGACCCCGAGGTTTGGAGAAGCATCATGGCTTATAGTGAAAAAGTAATTGATCATTACGAAAACCCTCGTAATGTAGGTGTTTTAGATAAAAATGCTGAAAATGTTGGTACAGGTATGGTCGGTGCACCTGCTTGTGGTGACGTTATGCGCCTTCAAATCCAAGTGGATGACAATGGTGTAATTGAAGAAGCACGTTTTAAAACTTATGGTTGTGGTTCTGCAATTGCTTCAAGTTCATTGGTAACTGAATGGCTCAAAGGTAAAACTTTAGACGAAGCTCAAGCAATCAAAAATATTGATATTGCAACTGAACTTGCACTTCCTCCTGTAAAAGTACACTGCTCTGTACTTGCAGAAGATGCAATTAAAGCTGCTGTTGAAGATTACCGTAGCAAAAAAGCTAAAGCCTAATATCTGTTGGTTTATTTTACAGATCATTTCATAACGGAGTTTTCATGATCAATTTAACTGAAAATGCAGCAACCCATATTCGCAATTATCTAACCAATCGCGGTAAGGGTGAAGGTATTCGTCTTGGCGTGAAAACTTCAGGCTGTTCAGGCTTAGCTTATGTACTTGAATTTGTAGATGATATGGATACACACGACCAAATGTTTGAACAATTTGGTGTGAAAGTTTTTGTAGATCCAAAAAGTTTGGTTTATCTTGATGGCATGGAAATGGACTATGTAAAAAATGGTCTAAATGAAGGCTTTGAGTTTAATAATCCAAATAAAAAAGGTGAATGTGGTTGTGGTGAATCTTTCACAGTTTAAGCCATTTTCAACTTTTACATATTAAAACAGTGTTTTACACTGTTTTAATCGTATTTATCTTCATCAAATTAACAACATCGTTTTCTTGCAAAACATCGTGGACGAGTATCTCCCATGAGTCATTTTGAGCTGTTTAATCTCCCAGAAGCACTCGATATTGATCAAGCAAGTTTAAAATCTCAATTTTTAAAGTTGCAACAACAATATCACCCAGACAAAGCTGAAGATAAAGATCAAGCTTTGATTAAATCCAGTGACATTAATCAAGCCTATAAAGTCTTATCTCATGTTGATAGTCGTGCAGCTTATTTATTATCACTCAAAAAGCAAGATCATCATCTCGATCAATCTATTAATGATTTTGAGTTTTTACAATCTGCTTTAGAGATTCGTGAACAACTTGACGAAGCAACAAATAACGAACAACTTAATTCCCTCAAAACCGAAGTAAAACAATGGATTGATGGTTTAGTTCGTGAGTTTAAAATCGATTATGTCGATGCTGATTGGTCAGAAGCACGTGATACTGTACGTAAATTACGCTTCTTTCAAAAAGTCATGAATGATATCGAAAAAGCAGAAGATCAGCTTCTTGATGATGAAGACTTTGACCTAGATGATGATTTCTAATTTTTAGTTTTTTAGTTGTGAATTTAATTTTGTATTTTAGAAAGGATGTAATCAATGGCACTCTTGCAAATTGCTGAACCTGGTCAATCAAGTGCGCCACATGAACACCGCATTGCAATCGGTATCGACTTAGGCACTACACATTCTTTAGTTGCGACTGTTCTCTCTGGACAGGCAAAAGTATTAAATGATGAGCAAGGACGTGTCTTACTGCCTTCTATAGTACATTACGCTCAAGATTCCACCCAATATGGTGATGCAGCTAAACCTTTTATTACTCAAGATCCTAAAAATACGATTGTTTCTGTAAAACGTTTTATGGGACGCTCACAAGCAGATATTAAGTTTCAACATCCTTATACTTTAGTGGGTGAAATCAATGAAATGCCTGCTTTTGAAACAGCACAAGGACGCAAAACACCTGTTGAAATCTCAGCAGAAATTTTACAACAACTTAAAGAACGTGCCGAACAAAGTTTAAAAAATCCTGTGAATGGTGCTGTCATTACTGTGCCTGCTTATTTTGATGAAGCACAACGCCAAGCAACGCGTGATGCTGCTCAACTTGCAGGTTTAAATGTTTTACGTTTACTCAATGAACCGACTGCTGCGGCTGTTGCCTATGGTTTAGATCAAGAGACTAATCTTGCAACAGATCGTAATTACGTGATTTATGACTTGGGTGGCGGTACTTTTGACGTTTCAATTTTACGCTTTGCCCAAGGTGTGTTTGAAGTTTTAGCCACTGGTGGTCATACTGCCTTAGGTGGTGATGATTTAGATCGTTTAATTGTAAAATGGGCAAAAAAACAACTCAATATCGACAACTTAGATGATATTGAGTACGCACATTTTGTTATTGCTGCTCGTAAAGCCAAAGAAGCTTTAACAGAGCAAGAATCTGTAGAATTAAAACTTTTAGATCAGACACTTACCTTAGATCGTGCAAATTTTGAAAAAATTATTAAAGTCGCTTTAGACAAAACCATCAGTGTATGTAAACGTGTATTACGCGATGCAAAACTTGAACTCAATGACATTCAAAATGTCGTTTTAGTGGGCGGTTCTACTCGTTCATATGCCGTACAAAAAGCCGTTCGTGAAGTCTTTAATCAAGAGCCTCTTTGCACAATTAATCCTGATGAAGTTGTCGCAATTGGTGCTGCAATTACAGCGAATCAACTGATTGGCAACTCTAAAGATGGTTCATTATTACTTGATGTTACTCCACTCTCTTTAGGTTTAGAGACCATGGGGGGACTCGTTGAACGCCTAATTTCACGCAATACTGCTATTCCTGTTGCACGTCGCCAAGAATTTACCACTTATCAAGATGGTCAAACAGCAATGTTGATCCATGTTGTTCAAGGTGAACGCGATTTAGTTGAACATTGCCGTAGTTTGGGTCGCTTTGTCTTACGTGGTATTCCACCAATGACAGCAGGTCAAGCACGTATTGAAGTGACGTTCCAAGTGGATGCTGATGGCTTATTAACTGTCTCTGCTAAAGAAACCACTTCAGGTGTACATGCTCAAATCGATATCAAACCTTCTTATGGTTTATCTGAAACCGATACTGAACGTTTGTTACTTGATGGTTATAAATTTGCAGAAATTGATAAAGACTTGCGTCATCTCAATGAAACTAAAGTTGAAGCACGTCGTGAACTAGAAGCATTGGAACAAGCCTTAAAAGTAGATGCTAAACTTCTAGCTGATGAACAATTAAATGCATTGAATCAAGCTGCGCTTGATCTCAAAGCTCAACTTGAAACAGATGATATTAAAGCAATTGAATATGCTGTTGAGCAATTAAAAACTCACAGTGATGCTTTTGCTGCTGAACGGATGAATCAACACATTGATCACGCCCTCAAAGGCACCAAACTAGATGACTGGTCAAACTCAAACTAATTTATAGGTCAAGACTATGCCACGTATTAAAGTACTTCCTCATGCAACAATTTGCCCAAATGGTGCTGAGTTTGAAGTTGAAGCAAATACTAATCTTTGTCAAAGTTTACTTGATAATGGTATTAAAATTGAACATGCTTGCGATATGTCAAAAGCATGTACAACCTGTCATGTCGTTGTGCGCAAAGGTTTTGATAACTTAGATGAAATGGATGATATTGAAGCAGACTTACTTGACCGTGCTTGGGGCTTAGAAGCAGACTCACGTTTGTCTTGCCAAGTCAAAATTGTGGATGAAGATATGGAAATTGAGATTCCAAAATACACGCTCAACCATGCTTCAGAAAACCATTAATCGTTAATTTTTCAGAAAAAAACCACTTTCATAGAAGTGGTTTTTTATCTGATCTTTATTTCATTCTCAGTGATATTTTAAGATGTGCTCGTAATTTCATCTTCCACTCTTAACTTGACAACACCTGAAGAGTTGGTTAACTTTTGTTGTAATTTAATACGCTCAATCATTTTTTCTAAAACATCTACCAATTCTGAATATTCAAAATTTTGTACTTCTTGCATATTTAAAACTAAATGAAAACCTTTATATTCATAGTCAAACCACTGCTGACTTTCATTTTTAATATTGGAATATTTTTCCATTACCTGCCAAGTTTTAACTAAGTCTTGAATCCCTTTTAATTCCATCGGCTCTTTAGGTGCGCACAAATAATTATTTTTAATTAATTTATACGTATCATCAGAAATAAGAATTTCATCAATTTCAGCAGCACCTTGTAAACGTGCAGCTAAGTTTGCATCACGACCTACAATTGTGTATGCCATACGATGAACAGCGCCATAATTTCCAACGTGACAATATCCAGTACTAATTCCCATACGAATGTGTAGTGGTGCATAACCCATTTTTTCCCAACGCGCCCGTAAAAACTTCATTTGTTGTCGCATTGCAATCGCCATATCTAAGCAATTTTTAGCGTCTTGCTCAACGCCTTGCGAGTCAGGGTCACCAAAGAAAATTAAAATAGCATCACCCATAAATTTATCAATGGTCGCGCCATATTGTTTTGCAATTTCAGTCATATGACTCAGATAATCGTTGAGCACAAAAGCCAAATCATCAGGAATTAGAGTTTCTGAAAGCTCTGTAAATCCTTGAATATCAGAAAAAAACACAGTAATTTTTTTACGCTTATATTCTAGCTTTGCCTCCGTTTCCCCTCGCATAATAGACTGCCAAAGCTGTAATGGCGCATAACGACTAAGTTGATTAGAAAGCTGAATATAACGATTCATTTCATTAAAATAATTTTGACGCTGCGTATCTACACGTTTGATGCGTCGAATTTGATAATAATTAGAGATATTAATAAAAATAATTAAGCCAATAAAACTTAAAACTGTTAATTCAGATGAAGTCTGTTGAAAGTAATCATCAAAACCAAAAATAAAAATAATATTAAAATAAAAAACAATAATACTGATCAGTATAGCAAACGAACTGAGCATCATTGAGATTTTATTATTTACTGCAACATAAATAATAATAAATAATAAAATAAATGTAATAACTAAACTTAAATGTAATGCAGCTAAGACTGTTGAAATAACAACAACATCTATTAAAAAATAAATATTTTTTCGGACTTGTGATCCGTATTGATATTCAAGCCATCTAGATAATCTTGGGCTAATGAGAATAATAAATAAAATAAAAAAAGGCACATAAATTTGATTATGTGCATGAGGAGAAGTGAAATAATAAATAATCAACAATAATGCAACCATTAAATATCCCATAAAACGCTGAAATATTTCAAATTGCTTAGGTTGTTTATCCAACACACGATCTAGTGGCAAATTATTACCTCGAATGTCATTTATTATTCACTCATCCGTGTGTCGTAAATAATTAGTCCATACGCCAATCAAATGGCATATCACCTTGACCACGTAATGCCAACATTAAAGTTTGACGCATATGTGCTAATACATCATTACTATAAGGTACAGCAGGTGTGCCCCATACTGGTTTCGGCCATGCGACATCATTCTGATAACGTACAACATGATGAAAATGGAGTTGTGGCACCATATTTCCAAGTGCAGCAACATTCATTTTATCAGCACGAAAAACACGCGCAAGCTGACTTGATAACCAACTTGATTCACGTAAAAACTGTTCTTGATCTGCCTGACTTAATTCATAAAGCTCAGTAATACCAGGCACACGTGGAATTAAGATTAACCACGGAAATTGCATATCATTCATTAAACGACATGTTGAAAGCGGGAAATCGCCGACAAAAAAAGTATCTTGAGCAAGTTGTGGATGCAAACTAAACATATCTTTATAAATGACGCAAAATTAAAAGGATGCTTAATACTAACACATCGGTTTTCATGTGAATATTGCTTATCTTGTGTTTCGGTACAAATTAATGAAAATTGCTTTGAACCTGATCACACTTATACTTTAAACTGTCGTAGATTTTTTACAAGAGGAGAAATTGAATTTTTTACAGCATTCAATTTCTTTTCTTGATGATTTATCACTTCAATTTTTAGCTTTTTTAAAGTCTTTTATCTCAGCTCTAAAAGTAATTGGTTGAGTAAATCTTGAATAAATTGAATACGTTTTTCATACTCTTCCAACATCACCATCACTTTCAAGCGTTGCCCACCTTCCATACGAAACCATGTTGGGTGCTTTTGCATCATTTGAATAATGCTCATCGCTTGCACTGGTGTATCTGGTGAGAATTCAATTGCACCACCATTTGCACCAATATCTATTTTAGTAATACCCAGTTGTTCAGCTTTAATGCGAATCTGATGAACATGAAATAATTGCTTGACGGGTTGTGGAGGTATACCAAAACGATCAATCAATTCCATTCTGATGTTATCTAATTTTTCCTGTGTATCTGTGTTACTAATGCGTTTATAGAACAATAATCGCTGATGTACATCGCCCAAATAATCATCTGGAATCAAGGCAGGCATGTGTAAAGTAATTTCTGAGGTCAATGATAATGGAGCATCAAAATTCGGGGTTTTACCTTGTTGAATCGCTTTGGTGGCTTTTTCAAGCATTTCCATATACAAGCTATACCCAATTGCCTGCATTGAACCACTCTGCTGTTCACCCAATAACTCACCTGCACCACGAATTTCTAAGTCTTCAGTAGCAAGCATAAATCCCGCACCTAGGTTTGATGCTCTTGAAATGGCATCCAGACGCTTCTCAGCATCACCTTTTAAACCCTTGATGGAAGGTACCATCAAATAGGCATAAGCCTGATGATGCGAACGACCAACTCGACCACGTAATTGATGTAATTGTGCTAAACCGAGTTTATCTGCACGTTCAATAATAATAGTATTGGCATTAGGTACATCAATTCCAGTTTCAATAATCGTTGAACACACCAAGACATTATATTCTTTGTGATAGAACTGCTGCATGACTTGCTCGAGTTCACGTTCTCGCATTTGTCCATGCGCCACAGCAACACGTGCTTCTGGAACTA
This sequence comes from Acinetobacter sp. R933-2, assembly GCF_030325485.1. Classification (NCBI taxonomy): domain Bacteria; kingdom Pseudomonadati; phylum Pseudomonadota; class Gammaproteobacteria; order Moraxellales; family Moraxellaceae; genus Acinetobacter; species Acinetobacter sp. R933-2. Next base: position 189,724 of record NZ_JACAIJ010000006.1, on the reverse strand, counting down.
AATTGCGAATATTTTCCGCCGCACGCTCAATCGTATCTACTTCATTATGTAGAATGTATACCTGACCACCACGGAGCAATTCACGTAAAATTGCCTCTTTCATGGTTTCATCAGTTTGTTCATTGACAAAGGTTTTGACTGCCAAACGGCGTGCAGGCGGTGTCGCAATAATTGATAAATCACGCATTCCACTAAATGCCATATTTAAAGTTCGTGGAATTGGCGTCGCAGTCAGTGTCAACATATCAACATCTGCACGCATCGCTTTGATCCTTTCTTTGTCACGTACACCGAAACGATGTTCTTCATCTACAATCATTAAACCTAAGTTTTTAAATTGCACATTTTCTTGCAGAATTTTATGCGTTCCGATCACAATATCAACTTTGCCATCAGCTAAATCTTCAATGGTTTTGGTATGTGCTTTACTTGTACCAAAACGTGATAATACTTCGATCCGAATTGGCCAATCTGCAAAACGATCTTTAAAAGACTCATAATGTTGTTGGGCTAATAATGTCGTTGGCACTAAAACAGCGACTTGTTTATTATTTTGTACCGCAACAAAAGCAGCACGCATCGCCACTTCTGTTTTACCAAAACCGACATCACCACAAACCAAACGATCCATCGGTTTAGCTTGCTGCATATCATACAAAGTCGCTTCAATGGCATTTGCTTGATCGAGTGTTTCCTCATAAGCAAACCCACTAGAAAACTGCATATAAGCACTTTGTTCTAGCTCAAAGCTGATCCCCGGTTTAGATTGACGGCGTGCCTGAATGTGTAACAGTTCGGCTGCAACATCATGGATTTGCTCTAAAGCTTTGCGCTTAGCCTTATTCCAAGCATCAGTACCTAATTTATGTAAGGGTGCTAAATCTGGATCTCCACCACTAAAACGGCTAATGAGATGTAAATTCGTCACAGGCACATAAACTTTGGCATCATCAGCATAGTTCAGTTGTAAAAACTCATAATCTTGTTCATCAATATTTAATGTGACTAAGCCTGCATAACGCCCCACGCCATAATCAATATGAACCACAGGTGCACCAATACTTAGCTCAGTTAAGCTACGAATCAGAAATTCTTCAGAAACTTCTTGCTGTCGTTTTTTTCGACGTTGTACGACACGATGTTCATAAAGCTGATTTTCAGAAATCACCGATAAATGATCTGTAACCACTAAACCCCGATCAAGCGGCGCATGAGTAATTGCCACAGAAAAATTAGATTGTTGAAAATTAGCAAAATTATCAACAACAGGAATTTCACCTAGACTCGGACGTAAAGCATCTTTGAGTGTTTCTCGACGTCCTGCACTTTCAGCGACCAATAAAACGGGATGATTTGCTTCATCAATATACTTTTTAACAATCTTAAAGGGTTGTTCTAGCTTTGGATCTACAGGTAGTTTTGCAGGTGGTTCAGCCGTTAAATTAATCGCACCTGATTTCAATGTATCAACAGCTTCTACAGATGCAATAATTCTTGGGAATTGATTTAAATATTCAAATAACTGATTAGGCTGAATAAAAATTTCTTCTGGCGGCAGTAAAGGTTGATCAACATTATGACGTCGGTCTTCATAACGACGCATCACATCTTTCCAGAAATGAGTTAGACCTTCATCAATATCTTTATCTGTAATGACAATCGCATTATGTGGTAAGTAAGAGGTCAAACTGCTTTGTGTTTGCATCGCCGCTTGCGAAAAAAATAGAGGAAAATAAAAATCTAAACCTGGTGAGGCTATTCCCTCTAAAACATCTTGATAAATTGGGTTTTTCTTAGGATTTGCGGTAGGAAAACTTTCGGCATAACGGTCACGAAAGGTTGATCGAGCCTCTTTTAATGGAAACTCTTTTGCTGGTAAAACAGTAAAATTTTCCAACTTGGTTGTGGTTCTTTGTGTTTCTGGATCAAAAAATTTTAAACTGTCGATTTCATCATCAAATAGGTCTATACGAATCGGTGCATTTTGCCCAGATGCGTAGATATCCATAATACTACCGCGTACCGCAAACTCACCATGATCATATACAGTATCAACCAAATGATAACCTGCTTGAATCAAACGTATTTTTTGTTGTTCTAAATCAAATTTCTGCCCCACTTTAATATCAAAGTGTTCGCCTAATACCCATGAAGTTGGTGCAACCCGCTGTGCCAATGTTGTCGCGGAAACCAATAAAATCCCTTTCTTCGGCATATTGGATAAAATCGATAAGCGTTCAGAAACAATATCTTGATGAGGCGAAAGTCGATCATAGGGTAATATTTCCCAGTCTGGAAATATCGTTGGTTTTATTCCATAAAATTCAAGTTCACTTTCAAGTTGACCTAGATGCTGATTATTTCGAGCAACTAAAACGAATAATTGCTCGGACTGCTCTGCTATTTCCTTAAACAATAATGCAGCAGATGAACCCAACATTGAACCAATCCAACGTTTTTCACCTGCTTTGAGTTGTTTTAAATTTAATTCAGAGATTTCTTGTTTAAACATAATTGCATAAGGTCAAAAAGACATAGCGGTAGTTTAACATGATGACTTTATTCAGTTGAGTGATTTTGTTTTTCTTATTGTGATCAAGGTCGCCGAATACCATTTACCTTAAGAACAATAGTATTGAAAATGTTGAATACTCGTGTTCATTTTTCTCTTTTAAACTCTTTATAATAAGCATTTAATTTATATATCACTTGCTTCAATTGTTTCAAATTTTCCTCATTATTTCCCAATCTAACGACATATCGTCCAGAAGCAATTTCTAAATCAATCTTTTCATTAATAAGGATTGCTGTATAAAACAAACTTTTTAAATCATCAAAATTTTGCAGTTTACGATTAGAAAAATAAACTAATCGCTCAGATAATTCATTCACAACAATGCCATCCACAATAAACCCTTGTTCTTCATCAATTTGAATATTCTGTTCTGTTAAAAACGCCTGTTCTACTGTGTTTTTATTTCCCTGAAAAAATTCTGAAATTTTACGAAACATGATAAACAACCCAAATTTTGGAGCTTCTATATTAACAAACATCGTTCTATTGAACAGTAAAAATTAATTAAAGCATACTACTGCTTAAAAAAATGCTCATTAAGCATGGTAATAAAAATTAAACAATAATGTAGATAAATTTAATTTTGATTATTTATTCACCTATTATTATAAATTTTTATTTTTTATATAAAAACCCTCTATCTATTTTCAAACTGTATAATTTATAATTGACTAAAATACTTGGTATTAATTAAATAATCCTTTCAAGCAAATAGATTTTTATAAAAAAGTTGGTTTAAAATGCAAAATTATATTCCCTTCCAATTACGCACACTTGTTACTCAAATTGACCCACTACTTGATATGTATTGGGAAGATAATCTTAGAAATATCTTTGCTAAAATCAATCTGACCGACCAAGAAAATATTTATCAACAAATTTTACAACCTAAAAATATTCGCTGGGATCGTGAACAACAACGTTTTACCCATCATTTAAGAGATGATATCAACTCAATTGTTGAACAAATTCCACACGCAGGTATGAAAACACTTGCTCAAAAAATTGTCATGTCGCTTAATCAATTAAAAGAATATAAAAATGTGACTGAAGTCGCAGATTATTTAGAGAGTATTTTAAATCAAATTGATAAAATTGATGTTGAAGATAATATTGAATTACAACGTTTAAAATTAACTATTCGTAAAGAGTTTATTTATGCAGCAGCAACCATTATTAAACATAAAAATGATTTAAATATTGCCAATAACTTCCGAAATTTTACATTAGACTGTGTAAAATGTTTTATTTTAGAAGTTTATTTAAAACAACAATTGCTTGGTTTTTGGTTTAAAACCTTACGACCACGCCATTTAAAAGGTCAATCCCAAGCATTATTTAATGATTTTTTATTAAAACAACAAAAAATTAGACAGCTAGAAGTCATAAAAACATCTAAATATATTTTTGCACTTGCTCCAAGTAGAGATCTAGATATTAACCCATTTTCTATTCGTCGATTTTTACTTGAAGAAAAAATTACTTTTTCAAGTAATGTATATCTTAATGGTGCTGCTTTAGATCTCACAACGATGAATCAAGAAACTGTTGTAACAGCATTTGCAGAACATATTAGTCGTATTATCACGGTTGAAAAATTAATTAGCCAACAAATTACAGACCTCATTGATCGCTTTGAATTATATAGTGTTAATAATTTACTTCCTTTACTATTTCAATCACTAGACTCATCTGGCTTATCTGCTGAAAAAGTTGTACAACAACGTCTATGGGACTTTGAACAGTTGTTAAGTATTCATATTTTAGAACCTTTAGAAGATGCACTCAGAAACATGTTACAAAACAATGATGAAGCAGAATATCTATTCATTAGTATGCGTCAATTACTTGCTGACATTATTAGCTATTATAAAGATTTTCAGAGCCAACCTGCTATTATGTTTGACCAACAAGCCGATAATTTTGCGGCTCGTCTTACAGCATATTTAACACTAATCGCTAAGCGTAAATATGATATTTTTACTGTATCTTCAAATGAAGATTGGCTAAAAGCACTAGAACTCATTTCTGAACCAATTACTGAACTTAAAGTGATTTGTAAAGATGCTTTGGATAAATCCAAAGTTTTAAATTTAGAAATGAAAGAAAAACAAAGAGATATGAAAGAAAAAGAAAACTCGTTTTTTAGCAAACTACTCAACAAACAAGAAAAGCTACAATCTCAATTGATTGAGTTAAAGCAACAATCAACTGATTTAAAACAGAATGCTTATCTAGAAATCGTTCGTATTCCTAAAAAATATCCTACTTTGACTGTATATTTAGAATTTGAGTCTCTTATTTCCATTAATGACAAAGAACGCCATTATGCTTTCCCAACAGGCAAAAACTGGTTAACTCGTTTACCTATACTCGTGCAACTACCTGAAGACCGTAGTCTATTTAACTTACAAGAATTGTATCGTACGATGGAGTTTGATTTGAGTAAAATGAATCAAAAATGGACTGCTGCTATGAGTGCCTAATGATCTTGAAATTAAATTAAAATTTTCTATTTTATTAAAATACTTTACATTTATTCTTCATAAGAAATGTAAAGTATTTTTAAAGATAAACTTATTTAACATAAATCATTTATATTACAATTCTACAATACTTTTATTTTAATATTTATCTTAACTTCAAATAAGGAACATCCTACTTCTATTCACTAATTTTAATGTTATGGGGGTATTTACTTATGTTAAAAACAATTATTGTAACCTCATGGAAATACAATACAACTTCAAAATACTTAAAAATATTTTATAATAATGGCAGTGGTGAACTTTATTATCCTGTACCTGAGTTTATTTATAATAACTTATTGCGGTGTAATGATAAAACAGCTTTTGTACAAAAATATTTAGAGTATGATCTACATTTTACTCGGCTTACTATACTTTAAATCAAAAAAATCAGGCTAGTCCTGATTTTTTATCGTATATAATCTTTAAACGTAATCATAAATAAACCTGCACCTAAAGATAATGTCGTAGTTAAAAACCTTTGATCATTTTTAACTGCTTGTAGAAAAGTTTTTACTTCAGCAGTATGGGAAATGACATTATCTACAAATAATACACCACCTTGCTTATTCATTATTTCACTTAAATAAGGCCAATATTTAAGATATTGATCACGTTCAGCATCAAGTAAAATAAAGTCATATTTTTCTTGTGTTTGCGCTAAAAAATCAAAAGCATCACCTACCCAAAAATCAACTAAATGATCCAACTTAAAATCTTGAGCATAAGCTTTTGCTTTAATCGTACGCTCTTCATCAATTTCTAATGTGGTAATCCTGCCTTCTGTAACCTGTACTGCATCAGCAAGCCACAATGTAGAATAACCCGTCGAAGTACCTATTTCTAATACTTTTTTAGATTGTTGAATACGGATTTGCATTGCTAAATATTGAGCAGAATCAGGTTCAATATTTCTATAACGCTTTATTCGATCACATTGAGTGGCATCATATTTAATAAAAGATTGGTATAAATGATTTATTTTTTCAACAAAGTTTAAACTCATACTCATCACAATAATCCATTTTTCTATTTAGTTTTAATATTGCACTTATTTACGTCAAACACATGACATTTAAAATAAATTACAATCTATTCTATTCCCTTTGAACAAGTACGACTATATCACTATTGTATTTATAAAATCGATTCGAATTCATTATAAAATAACGATATAGCACAATTAAAATTAACTTAATTCATTAATAAACTCAAATCGTGGTTGAACTGTGCCATTTTCCAACTCTATAGATTCATTAAACATGTCAAATGGTCTCACCCATATAGAAAAATCACCATATAGACACTGATAAACAACAAGTTTTTCTTGGGTTTCGCTATGCTGTGCCACATGTAAAACTTGATATAACTTTCCTTTATAATGTCGATAGATACCTTGTTTCATTCATTTAAACTTTTAAATTAAAAATTGAGTATAAAATTAAATTTTCTCTTATACAAATATTTAAATATAAAAAAATCCGCTTCAAGAGCGGATTTTTTTATATTTTCAATTAAGAAAAATCTAATTCTTTTTCAAAGCCTTTTAACTCATGACGAGCCATTGCTAAGTTTGATTTAGCACGATCTAATACTAAATAAAGGAACAAGTTTTCATTTGATTCTAAAGGACGAATTAAATGATACTGTTTACCTAAAGTAATTAGAATATCTTCAATTTGGTCATCTAGTTTTAATGCTTTTGCAACTTTACGTTTAGCACGAACAACTTCTGTATTACCAGCAGCAGCTAATTCTAAATCAATACCTGTACCAGCAGTAGCAAGTGATAAACCACTTTCGCTATCTACTAATGCAGCACAAACAAAACCATCAATATCTGATAAAGGTTCTAAAGTAATACGAGCCATAGGATTCCCCATTGTTTTCTTGTTTAACGTGTTATTCTGTTCTAGTTATATTATGAACTACAACTAAAACAATATTCCCCTCGATGGTTTAAATCGAGTTCTTTTCAAAAATCAATATGAAGTAATTTCAAAGTATTTACTCCCATATTCGACTTTTTATCTCTACCTAACTTTGCACTAATATATCAATATATAACGGTATGTATACAGTTTATTTTGAAATATTTTTATTTTTTTGTACGTCTTTCATTAAGTTGAATATTTAGATAAATTTTCAACCGTTGACTTCGTTTCGTAAAGCATTTGTCCAATTAAAATATCTTTAGATGTTAAAGCCACTAAAACCATTGGATACTGAGGATGAGGCACTGCCGTTAATAATGCCTTACCATTTTCCGCATCAAGGGTAATGGTTTGGCATCCCACTAAGTTAATTTCTGAAATAAAGGCTGTCACCATTGCAAGAATTGAGCTACTTACAGCCGCAATTTTTCCTGAATTATTGACATTCTTTTTATTTGCTAATGCAATTTCAAAACCATCTGAAGAACATAACATCACAAAATCAATACCAGAAACGCTGTTGAGCAAATTTCTAATTTTTAGTTCGCCATATGCTACAAACTCATCTGGAATTTTTCTTGATAGATTCACATCTAACATAACCCCACCTATAAATAGATTTAAATTAATTTACTTTTCATAGATATGACTCTAATTAAAAAGTTATTAATTTTATATTCGCCCCAAATTATAGTGAAATATATCACACATTTTTAAGTTTAATATACATACAACGCAATATTTTTTGTTATTTTCAGATTATTTTTTGCCTTTTCTGCACTCCTAAAACGTTTATTTAATTAACTTTTCAACTTAAATAAAATTATACTTAAGATGAGCTAAATTAAAATCATCTTGATTTATGCTTTAATATATGTACAAAGTGATTATTTAATAAAATCGAAAAAACAGATCATTAAAATAAAAACAAACTGTTTTACCTATGTTTAAAATTATCTTACTATAAGCTCAATGAATAAATTTACTCCCTTGGAGATTGTTAGCATGTTAGATACAAATACTTCTGCTCAATTAAAAACACTTTTAGAACGCCTTGAAAGCCCGATTGAAATTGTCGCTTCTTTAAATGATTCTGATAAATCTGACAAAATCAAAGAACTTGTGACTGAAGTTGCTGCTCTTTCAGATCAAGTGACTGCTCGTTTTGATGGTCAAAATGACCGTAAACCAAGCTTTGGGATCGCAAAAGTTGGTGAGCAACCGCGTGTCTTCTTCGCTGGCTTACCTATGGGGCATGAGTTCACTTCATTGATTCTTGCACTTTTACAAGTCTCTGGTTATGCACCAAAAGTTTCTGATGAAGTTTTGGCACAAATTAAAAGTTTAAATTTGACTGCAAACTTTGATGTATTTGTCTCTTTAAGCTGTCACAACTGTCCAGATGTGGTTCAAGCATTAAACCTGATTGCGATTAATAATCCAAATACCACTGCAACCATGATTGATGGCGCATTCTTCCAAGATGAAGTTGAAGAACGCAAAATCTTAGCTGTACCTATGGTATTCCAAAATGGTGAGCATATCGGTCAAGGTCGTATGACTTTGGAAGAAATTGTTGCCAAACTAGATACAGGATCGGCAGCTAAAGATGCTGAAAAACTCAATGCCAAAGATGCTTTTGATGTATTGGTGATTGGTGGTGGACCTGCTGGCGCAACTTCTGCGGTTTATGCTGCACGTAAAGGCATCCGTACAGGGATCGTTTCTGAACGCTTTGGTGGTCAGGTCATGGATACTATGGACATCGAAAACTTTATTTCAGTGCAAAAAACTCAAGGTCCTAAGTTCGGTGCAGATATGGAAGCGCATGTACGTGAGTACGGCGTGGACATCATGAACTTACAAAAAGTTAAAAACATTGTGGGTGCTGACCAAACAAGCAATGGTTTAGTTGAAATTGAACTTGAAAATGGTGCAAAACTTGAATCGAAAACCGTAATCCTGTCTACAGGTGCACGTTGGAGAGAAATGAATGTACCGGGTGAGAAAGAGTATAAAACACGTGGTGTTGCATACTGTCCGCACTGTGATGGTCCATTGTTCAAAGGTAAGCGTGTTGCCGTGATTGGTGGGGGTAACTCAGGAATCGAAGCGGCGATTGATCTTGCAGGTATTGTAGAGCATGTAACCGTGGTTGAGTTTGATACTAAACTTCGTGCTGACCAAGTTTTACAGGACAAGTTAAACAGCTTGCCGAATACCACAGTGATCATGAATGCACTTTCAACTGAAGTGATCGGTGATGGTTCACAAGTGACTGCTTTGAAATATAAAGATCGTGCGACCAATGAAGAGCATATTGTTGAACTTGCAGGAATCTTTGTACAAATTGGTTTATTGCCAAATACAGATTTCCTAAAAGAAACAGCTGTAGAACTTTCTAACCGCAACGAAATCGTTGTCAATGACCGCAACGAAACCAATGTCAAAGGTGTATTTGCCGCAGGTGACTGTACGACTGTGCCGTATAAGCAAATCATCATTGCTGCGGGTGAAGGTGCTAAAGCCTCGTTATCTGCCTTTGATTATATTATTCGTTCTGGACAATAAGATATTTCATTTAAATTCTCTATTAAAAAAGCCTTTTATCTTTACTGATAAGAGGCTTTTTTAATGATCATTTTTTCATTAACAATTTTAAATATTTTTTTCTCATGATTTTGTTTATATTGCCAATATCCATTGTTATGGATTTAAAAAATAATAGGTTAAGAAGGTAAAACAAATGAATAAATTACTTGTTGCTTTAGGTCTTGCTGCTACCGTTGCACTTGTGGGTTGTAATAAAGACAAAGCTCCTGAAACTGGTGCCTCTACTGGTGAACATTTAGAAAATGCTGCTGAGCAAGCTGGACATGATGTTGCAAATGCAACTGAAAATGCAGCTAATGCAACTGCAACTGCTGTAGATAACGCTGCAAGTGCAACTGTAGATGCTGCTCATGATGCTGCTAACGCAACTGCACATGCTGCTGATGCGACTGTAGATGCTGCTAAAGATGCCACTGCTGCAACTGCTGGTGCTGTTGAACAAGGCGCTGCTAATGTAAAAGATGCTGCTAAAAACTAATATTTTCATACTATATAAAAAACTCCCACGGGAGTTTTTTATAATATTTGTACAGCTATCACATTCATCTCATTTATTATAAAAAATAATTTAATCAAAATTACTGATTTAACTCATCAATTATTCTCAATATATTGCTCAATAATATATGTATTATAAATCTATGATCTCGTAATTAGTCGCTTAAATTCTCTCACTTACTCAGCTTTTTATACTTCTCCTATGTCTATTGTTGCTGCAAAATCTGACCGATCGAATGCCTCGGTTTGGGTCGCTCTTGTTCTTTTAATTCTAGGTACTTTCGGTGCTTATTCCGTGGTTGGGCTGAATCAAGCCTTATTATTTCTTATTGGCGGTGCTTTGGGTATGACGCTCTATCACGCTTCTTTTGGGTTTACCTCAAGTTGGCGTGTGTTTTTAAATGAGCGTCGTGGTCGTGGACTCCGTGCTCAAATGATCATGTTGGCGCTTGCAGTGTTGCTGTTTTTTCCTGCATTAGGCGCTGGTGAATTATTTGGTCAATCTGTGCAAGGTAATGTCAGCCCTGTCTCCATGTCTGTCATGATTGGTGCTTTTATCTTTGGGATTGGCATGCAACTCGGTGGAGGTTGTGCTTCGGGTACCTTATACACTGTTGGTGGTGGTAGTGCCCGAATGGTGATCACCCTGATCTTCTTTTGTCTGGGTTCATTGATTGCGACAACACATTTACAATGGTGGTTTGATTTACCGCATTTCGCACCTATTTCATTGGTGAAAAGTTTAGGTGTTGTGCCTGCATTACTGCTCAATTTCGTAATTTTCGCAGTGATCGCATGTCTGACCGTTTACTTTGAGAAAAAGCGTCATGGCTCACTTGAAGGTGAAAAAGCAAATGCTCATCAGGGTTGGTCACGTTTTTTGCGTGGTCCATGGCCTTTGATTTGGGGTGGCATCATCTTAACTTTATTAAATTTTGCCACACTTGCTTTGGCAGGTCGTCCATGGGGCGTGACCTCTGCTTTGGCGGTCTGGGCAGCAAAATCTGCAAGTCTGCTTGGGGTTGATGTTGCTTCGTGGGCATATTGGCAAATACCTGCCAATGCCAAAGCACTTTCTCAATCCTTGTGGTTTGATATTACCTCAATGATGAATTTTGGCATCATGCTCGGTGCTTTATTGGCAGCAAGTCTTGCAGGTAAATTTGCACCGAACTTAAACATTCCGAAACGCTCCATTATTGCTGCTGTTGTTGGTGGTTTATTGTTGGGTTATGGCGCACGTTTGGCGTATGGATGTAACATCGGTGCTTACTTCAGTGGTATTGCTTCAGGCAGTTTGCATGGTTGGTTATGGCTTGTTTTTGCCTTTCTGGGCAATGCTATTGGGGTAAAAATTCGTCCATTTTTCTTTCCGAATGAAAAACCTCAAGCAACTAAACTTACAGGTTGCTAACTGTTGTATAGGCTGATGTTAAAAACTTAAATATTCAGTCCAAATTTTCAGACTTTAAGTCCCCTTGATTTACATCAAGGGGCTTTTTTTTATATCCATTCTTAAATCAGTACAGCTCATCTATTTCAGCTTATACATTTGATATATCTGTCAAGAAAAGCTCAAAAATGTCATGCATTTTACAGCGGTCTAAAACAACATATTATAAGATGTATTTAATATATATTTTCATAAAAAATACTGAGTATAATTTGCTAATTTTCTTCAGCTTGGGCAAAGTAAAATAAAATATACGGAGCACATGGATATGACATTATTGGAACAATTGGGGATTCAGCATCCTATTTTACTTGCTCCAATGGCAGGGGTTTCCACACCTCAACTCGCTGCTGAAGTTTCGGAACAGAATGCATTGGGTTCCTTAGGTCTTGGTGCAAATACGGTTGAAACAGCACGTCAGCAAATTTTGCAAACACAAGCTTTAACTCCAAAATCATTTCAGGTGAATTTTTTCTGTCATGACAGTATTGAAAATGACAGCGCAGCCAATCAAGCCTGGATTGATTACTTAAGCCCTCAATTTGCACAATTGAATGCTGCACCGCCAACAGAATTACAATGCATTTATCCAAGTTTTAAAGACAATGATGATTTTCTGAATTTGTGTCTGGAGACTAGACCTAAAGCAGTCAGTTTTCATTTTGGTATTCCACATCCACATCAGATTCAAAAGCTTAAGGATGCAGGTATTGTGACCATGGTTTCAGCCACCAATCTGGTTGAGGCTCAAGCCATCGAAGCGGCAGGGATCGATGTGATTATTGCTCAGGGTGTAGAAGCTGGTGGGCATCGTGGTATTTTCAACCCATCCATTGATGCTGCCATTAAAACTTCGGATCTGGTGCAGTTGATTAAAAAGCATTGTAGCCTACCGATCATTGCAGCAGGTGGCATCATGAATGGTCAACAAGCCAAAGCCATGCTGGCGCTCGGTGCGGACGCAGTACAACTTGGCACAGCATTTGTACAGTGTAAATCATCCAATGCCAATGCAGCTTATCGTCAAGCCTTGTTTAATCAGCCTTTGACTCAAATTACAGCCACCATTTCAGGACGTCCTGCCCGTGGTTTAATTAATCATTGGCATGAGCAAATTGATGTTCCTGATCGGGTTGATCTTGCACCCTATCCTTATGCTTATGATCTTGCCAAACAACTCAATGCACTGGCAAGTAAACAAGGTGACTTTGGTTACGGGGCATTTTGGGCGGGTACAAATGTTGCGCAAATCCGTGCATTGGAAGCTCAGGATTTAATTAATCAGTTAGTCGTGGAAATCAATCACGCTTAATGCTTAGGCTAAAATTAATCATATTAAATGAATCTGTCACGATCAATCGACACAAAATGATTCATTATGTCGCTGCCATTACCTGAATCATTTGTGCTTCTGAGCATTACACAGGAGGGAATTTATTTTCATTTTTTACAATGTAAAATTATTCCCTCCTCTTTTTTTTAAAGCAAAATAATCAA
>NZ_JACAIJ010000006.1:0-176526 GCF_030325485.1 Acinetobacter sp. R933-2 | reverse complement strand
CCACTTCGCCTGTCAATTTAACCGCACTTATGTCTCAGTTGATCACTCGATTCAATCTGCATTTAAACCACCATTATCAGGAGGGAATTTATTTTCATTTTTTACAATGTAAAATTATTCCCTTCTCTTTTTTTAAAGCAAAATAATCAACCACTTCGCCTGTCAATTTAACCGCACTTATGTCTCAGTTGATCACTCGATTCAATCTGCATTTAAACCACCATTATTAAGCCTAGCTTAAAATCAATCACAATATTTACATCTTAATTTCGCCAAAATAACAAGAATTATCAATGTAATTGTTTAATTTTAATTATCAAATATTTAACAATAAAAATAGCGCAAAGAACTATTTTTAGACCTGAATTACGCCGAACAGATATTGACCATCATTCAACTGAAAAATAAAATCCGCTCACAATTGAAATGATAATGATTATTAACAATCTTACGTCTATCAAAAATGTAGACGAAGCCTTCTGGGGAAGATATGAAACGAATTGGCTTGAGCATCATCATACTTGGACTGTTCCAAAACAGTTGGGCAGATGAAAACCTTTTTGGTTATGTAAAAGGTGCTGAAACTTTACCTAAAGGTGGACAAGAGCTTTATCAATGGGTGACCAATCGCAGTGATAAAGGTGCGGGACACTACTCTGCTTTTGATTATAAAACGGAATATGAACGCGGAATCACTGATAAATTTAATGCTTCCGTTGCCTTAAAAGCCATGTCATTGGACACCTCTGGCATTGTCATTGATGGTTATATGCCTGAAGACAAAAAATTTGCATTCAAAATAAGTGGTGTGGAATTGGGTGGAAAATATAATTTCCTGAGCCCTGCAAGTGAAGTCGTAGGACTTTCCAATCAGTTTGAACTCAGCTATTCCACGATTGACCCACATTCAGGTCAGGACAAAGATACACTCAGCTTTGAAAATAATTTAATTTTACAAAAATACTTTATGGACGCAAGTCTGGTTTGGGTTGGCAATCTTATGTTTGAAGGTACCTATGCGAAACGTAGTCCAATCAATAATTTACCTGAAAATTTTGAATGGCCAACCAAACCTGAAATGGAGCTTGAACTACAAATTGGAACAGGTTTGAGTTATCGTTTTGCCCCAAACTGGTATGCTGGAGCTGAAACACAGTATGAAACAGAGTTTGAAACCGAAGTTGGGCAAGAGCGTTGGTCATGGTTTATGGGACCTTCTCTACACTATGGCTCTAAGGATTACTGGCTGACTGCAACATGGTTTCCACAATTACGGGGTGGACGTGAAAAATTTGATGAGCAGGATGATCGAGATCTGCACTTGATTGAAAAAACAAAAAATGAGTTCCGCTTAAAGTTTGGTTATAACTTTTGATTTAACAGTCGAGATATCAATATGAAATGGATGCCTTATGCAACAGCGCTGCTGAGTATTAGCCCGATCGTTGCACATTCTGCAGTTTATCTGAGTGCAGAACAAGCACAGAAACTGATGTTCCCAAACCTTGCACTAAAAAAAACACCTATCCATCTCAGTGAAGATCAACTCAAAAGCCTCAAAAAATCCTCTGGAATTTTTTATCCCTTCAAAGCTGATCAGGTTTATAAAAGCAGTGATGGAGGTTGGTTGGTCATTGATCAGGTATTGGGTAAACATGAAATGATAACCTATGCTGTTGCGTTGACCGCCAAAGGTGCGGTCAAACAAGTTGAAATTCTGGAATATAATGAATCTTATGGTGGACAGGTTCGTGATGCAGCATGGCGTCAACAATTTGTGGGTAAAACGCTGTCCTCACCTGTTGCCTTGAATAAAGACATTAAAAATATCAGTGGTGCCACCTTATCTTCTAAACATGTCACAGATGGGGTCAAGCGTATTCTTCAGTTTCATCATTTGGTATTAGCAACATTAACAGTATAAGAGCCAAACCTTTATTGGGCACCATGGTTGAAATCAAACTGTATGATGACTTCATGCCTCATGCGGCACATTCAATCATCGATCAAGCATTTGCCTGTATTGAAAAAGTTCAACAATTGATGAGCTTTCATGATCCTGCAAGTGAGTTATCACAGATCAACCGCAGTGCTTTTCAACAAGCGGTGCGGGTTCATCCATGGACTTATGCTGTTTTACAACGTGCTCAACGGGTATTTACAGCCTCTTCAGGCATATTTGACTGTACTGTTGCCAATACTTTGATGGACTGGGAATTGTTGCCTACGCATCTCCCTATCGTAAATCCTGAAAAAATGAATTTTTCACAGGCACATTTACATTGTCTTTCTGCCAATAAGATACGGTTTACAGCTCCAATTGTGCTCGATCTGGGCGGCATAGCCAAAGGCTTTGCGATTGATATTGCGATTTACTCCCTGCGTAAACATGGCGTGAAAAATGCAGTCGTCAATGCAGGTGGAGATTTACGTGTTTTAGGGAATATTGCTGAACAAATCTTTATTCGAGATCCTCAGGCTCCTCAGCAATTATATGCCTGTGGAGCATTGGCAAATGGTGCGATTGCCACTTCTGCCTGCTATTTTTCCAAAGCCAAAAATCAAGGGCAATGGATCAATGCTTTGGTCAACCCATATACACGCCATGCATTGGATACCGACCACAGTTTTAGTGTGATCGCACCAAATGCCTGTATTGCCGACGCACTGACCAAAGTTGTTGCGATCACTCAAAACCTACAGCACCCCTGTTTGCCTTTATTTTCGGCACAGGCATTCATTCTATAAATTGATTTGGTATTGCCATGACATTTAGCTTAAAAATCCCGTTTCTGCAACGCTACTTGCTCTTTTTTATCTGGCTGATTCTTGTGCTAAGCGGACTCTATTTCGCATATACGCAGGACTGGAAAATGCAAGATCCTAGCGATTTTACGGTCAATGTACTAAAAACACATGGTATTTCGGCAGCCATTTTTTTAGTGATTTTCGGCTCAGTCATTGCTGTACATATCCGTATTGCACTGAATTTAAAGCGAAATATGCTCACAGGCTTAAGCATGCTTGT
Source organism: Acinetobacter sp. R933-2 (assembly GCF_030325485.1). Lineage (NCBI taxonomy): Bacteria > Pseudomonadati > Pseudomonadota > Gammaproteobacteria > Moraxellales > Moraxellaceae > Acinetobacter > Acinetobacter sp. R933-2. The sequence continues at coordinate 173,498 of NZ_JACAIJ010000006.1, read as the reverse complement.
GTTGATGAGTATTTTAGCGCTGACAGGAACAGGTCTATACTATAGTCCTGAAGAATGGCATGAAAATATCAAATGGATACATATTTGGCTTGGTTTAATCTGCATTATTTGGTTGCCACTCCATATATGGATAGGTATTTTACTGAGAAAATCTAAAAATATAGCTTAAAATATCAGCTACACTTTATATTTACCTCTTGATTATTCTGCTTGCAACTCCACCAACATATACACCAAATCAAGCTCGGGACAGCCATAACCCAATGCAGTCATGGCAGCCGTGATTTGCCCACGATGATGAGTGCCATGATTAAACACATGCAGCAATGTTGCAGCAAATGGCAAACACATCGCCTGTCCTGACGCTGTTTTATAATTTAAATTGCCCTGCAATACCGATTCATCCAATTGATTTAACCATATCACCCAATGATTTGACTTCTGCCTTAAATCATTCAGCAAAAGGTTTCTATCAGAATGAACGATTTGATTCAGCGCTGAAACTGGAGATTGGTTCAAGGCAAATCTTGCGTACCACAAGCGATGTTCACCCAAAAGCAAATGATTGAGCGTGCCAAAAATACTGTTAAAAAATAATCCTGTATCCTGATAAAAATGCTGATCTGAAACAGGTTCTAAGGCTTCCACCAAACGTTGTGTTGCCATACATTATATTGGGCAAGTAAAAGTAAATTTTCTTTAGAATTTATCATCAACATCCCGTCTATTCATACTTGCTAAAATTTTATATCTGAATAAAATACACACAAAATTTCTCTATTTCACATTTTTATCATGATGAATCTAATTGTTTGCCAAGCGGTAAATCATTTTCCACTTGTTTAAATCAGTTTTTTAATTTTCAAAAACTTGATTAAATTTTTAAGTGAGATTCATTATGCCTGCATATCATGAAATTCGTGCAGTATATGACCGTGACAGCATTACGGTCTATCAAGCCTATAACAAACAGATCGCGCAATTTGCCATTCAACAGCAAAAATTTGTTTCTCCATTTTCATTTCAAAGAATGACATGGATTAAACCGTCATTTTTATGGTTGATGGGACGCAGCAATTGGGCAAATAAATCAGGTCAGGAACATATTCTTGCGATTCGTATCCCACGTGATTTTTGGGAAATATTGTTGAGTCAAAGTGTACATACCGATCCAAGTTTATTTCATCCCCAACACGATCAACCCTGGCTAGACCTATTTGAGCAAGCGCAAGTGCATATCCAATGGGATCCTGAACGTAATTTGAAAGGTGCAAAATTAGAGCATCGCAGTATTCAGATTGGCATCAGTCGTTTTTTAATCCATTCATTTAATAATGCAATCCTAAGCATAGAGGATATCAGTCCAAAGGTGCAAAAAATGGCTCAATTTCGTCGTGAAGGTCAATATAAACATGCGGAAAAATTATTGCCAAAAGAGCGGATTTATCCTGTGAGTGCCTCACTCAAAAGGCATTTAAGTATTTCTTAAAATTATATTCTATGAAAAATGGGAGTAAATTTACTCCCATTTTCAACTATAATATCAATATGATTAAGCACCATATTTTCGTTGTAAATAATTTATAATTGCTTCAGATTCAAATATTTTTGCCCCTGTATTTGGATCTTCAAAATAAGGCACTTGAATATCTTTTTTCACACGCCCCATAACAGAGACAATCTTTTCACGCTTTCCGCCTTTTAGTGCTTCGTATTTACCAGGTTTCAAACGTAAAATCGAAGGACCTTGATCTTGCCAGCGCTCTTTTGCCACATTATGAAATACAAATGGAATCTCAAGCTCTGTTAAAACACCACGTACTACACGTGTATATGGGCTTGCTTCAAATCCCCAGAGCTGAACCAACTGCTCAGGTGCACTACGATTAATAATTTTTTTATTGATCCAAACCCCACGCGCGCCATTAATCAAAGTACCTGCAAATGCAACCAATGGAAGTTTTGGATAATGTGTATATTTTTTTGGTGTTTTTCCTGATTTACCGTAATTTTTAAACAAATATTGGATAATATCTTGTGATTCATACAGTTTTTCACCTGTATTTTCATCTACAAAAAATGGAAATTGTGCTTTTCCACCCAATTCTTTTACAATTTTACGATATTTTGTGCCGCCCTTAGGACAAGGATAAACTTCATAGTCTAGATTCAATAGTGTCATCACTTCACGAACCCGACGACAAAATGGTGAACCTTCAAATTCATAGAGCTTTAATGCCTTTTCTGGCTGATTTGGAAATGCTGTTCCATTTGCACCACGACCACCTTCTGTAATGGCTGAAGCTAAAGCTTGTACAACTTTAATTTGATGATGTACCATTTTGCGATCCTTTGGGATGACCCTATTTTATAAATCAACTAATTTTTCTTTTGAAACAATAATTCCGTTGTTATCTACATAGATATATTCTTCAGAATTAAAGCTTACATTACCAAAATACAGCGTAATATCAACCTCTCCAATGCCTTTACGATTACTTTTTTGTGGAATTGAAGCCAATGCATGTACGCCTAAGTCAAGCTCTGCTAAAGCATCAACATCACGCACACAGCCATAAATTACAACACCATTCCAGTGATTTTTAACAGCAGACTCTGCAATCATATCGCCCATCAATGCACAGCGCATAGAAGCGCCTCCATCAACCACCAAAACTTTTCCAGTTCCATCTGTAGCCAATAATTCCTTAACACGTGAATTATCTTCAAAACATTTTACAGTCACAATCTGACCACCAAATGTTTTACGTGCGCCATAACTTTTAAAGAACTTTCCATCTAAAGATGGAATTAAAGTTTGAATGGCTTTTTCAGGGTTATCATCTAATAAATCACAAGTTACAAAGGGTACTGAAGTCACTTTAATTCTCCATTATTTGGCATTTTGTATGCTTAAATTATCATATATTTCAAATTGATGAGTTTGATTTTGTGCAGCCTCGACCATAGTATGAGCCACTTGCTCGGCTGTCACAGGTTTATATTTAAACGTATTTGGTATTAAATGTGAAAATTTTTGATAGGTCTTTTGAGAGAGATCCTCCAAAAACCGTTTTTCGTTGCGCTCGCCCAATAATAATGATGGACGAATAATCGAAACACGCATTAAACCAAGTTTCTCAATATATTGTTCCAATTCTCCTTTAACACGATTATAAAAAATTGAAGAAGATGGATTTGCACCCAAAGCACTCACGAGCAGCAAATGAGTTTCGGTGCTTTCCAATAAATCAGCAAAATGTGCATTGATCTCAAAATCAATATTATAAAATGCTTGTTTTGATCCTGCTTTTTTAATGGTTGTACCTAAACAACTAAATGCATGACTATAACCATTTACATCTTGATCATTCAGCAATAAAAAGTCATCTAAAAGTAACTGATCTACTTTAGGGTGTTTTGCAAAGGCATCATCTTTTCGGCGCACAACAACTGTTATTTTTTCACAACAAGTTACTTGGTTGAGTTGCTCAACCAGACAACGTCCAACTAAACCTGTTGCACCAATAATAATTGCATTTTTAATCGAATAAGCCATTTTTTAATCAATCTCCTGAATTTATTACTAATCTAACGTTTTATTTAAAAAGTTTCTGCATCTATAATGTTGCCAAAGCAAGTCAAGACTTGACTTTAGGCTGTGCTTTAATCACAATATGGCACTTGTTTACGGGCTGGTGATAATCCTCTGATGTTGGTTTTCAGATGTGGTTTCAGCCCGCCCAGACCAATCTAATTCAAGGAGTGCACGAGTGGCAAACTCTGCTCAAGCAAAAAAACGTGCTAAGCAAAACGTAAAAGCGCGTAAACACAACGCAAGCTTACGTTCTATGGTTCGTACTTACATCAAGCGTACTATCGCAGCTATCTCAGCTGGTGAATATGCTGCTGCAACTGAAGCTTATAAAGCTGCAGTTCCAGTAATCGACCGTATGGCTGATAAAGGCATCATCCATAAAAACAAAGCAGCTCGTCATAAGAGCCGTTTGAATGCACAAGTTAAAGCGTTAGCTAACTAAGTTGTTGCATAGAAAAGAGCCCTTTTTAGGGCTTTTTTTGTGTCTGAAATTTACTGATTTACCATTGAACTTGAATGACATTTGAACGTATAAAACCCCTTAAATAATGTCCCGTCATTACACGGCATTGTAGTATTTGATTTAATCGTTCTTTATTTTGCCGATGATCTAGCTCAAGCTCTATTTGATAAATATACTTTTGCTGTTTTGCATCAAATAGTGCAGGTGTTTTTTCAATCAACCCGATATATTCTGCTCCTGTTGGCGTATATGACCATGCTGTTAAATTTAATTTTTTATCATTTGTACAAAATAAACGGCTATTTATTTCAAAAAAACCACGTGTTCCAAAATCCTTGGAAGATTGTAGATGAATGATTATTTTCTGTGGATCCTGTTGCACTTGTTGTAATCGAATAACAGACTGAGGATAAACTCGCCAAACCTGCCATCCAACAATAAACAAAAGAAAACAGCCTAAATATTGTATGGTTTTATTTTTAAATATTTTCATCTCATTTTTAAATCATATCCGTTAGCACTTTTCAAAAATGAGCAAATCTTGTTATCCACTCAATACATTGCATAGTAATTCTATATAAATTATTTACATTTATAAAATTTTCAATATCTAAAATAACAACTTATAGAATGAATCTTTCATAAAGATATAAATAGATAAATTACAACACTCTCTTAAAAAATGATCTAATTTTCCAATTTTTGAAAATCTCGAATAGACAATTGATTGACCTCACCACGCCAAATCCATTTTAAAAGGCAATCCTCAAATGTATCACCCTCAAACCAGACAAATAGACCTTCCATCATTTGCGGCCAATCGACTTTAGTAACATGATGCCGACCTGAAATTACCGCAATAATAGCCGCTAAAATCGTATCATGGCTCACAGCAAGGCTTAAACCCTGCGCATTTTGTGGATGCGTGTTATAAATCAACTCTAAAACATCAACCACCCCTGAGATAGGATGCTTCATGCCCGGTAAAGCATTATTCACAAAGCTATTAATAAAACCTAAAGCGCCTTGCTTTTGAAAATAAGGGGCTGCTTGCTTAATATCTAAAACAAAACTTCCTGGCTCTACAAGTAAGCCTTGCTCCACAATCTCGATACGATGTGTATTATGGGGTTGGTTAATTAAATCAGCACCTTCTATCATCAGTGCTGCTGTATCAACACAACGTTGAATTGGGCTTGAAATACAATGCTGAATAATACGATCTGTCTGCTCTGTCAAATAAGCACCCCATGATTGCGCCAGATCTCTCCCTTGGGTAGTCAATTGCAAATCATAGCCTGCTAAGCCCTGCCCATCTACAATTTCACGAATCGAATGTCGTGTAAATAAAGTGACAGGTGTTTTTGTATCAGGCAATAAATCAATCGCTTTCAACATGCTTTTAGGCAATAGCTCAAGTGCCATACAGACTCAATATTTATCTTTTCATCATGCCTCACTATACCATGAGATACAAAACACTCAATCTTAGCCTGTCACGTTTGTAAGCGCCGCTAATGCAATTTTTTGGTTTTCCTGATCTCGGTATGCAATAAAACCATCATTAAGCACTGTTGCTCGTTGATTATAGGTAAATGCCTGAGCTTTTAGACTTACCAATCCTCCACCGATACTTTCTAACAAGCCCTGTCCTGCACTTGTATCCCATTCTGAGGTTGGATGAAAACGTGGGTAAATATCGATTTCACCTTCAAGCATCATACAAAATTTATAAGCACTACCCGCTTCACGCTTAATGACTGGCGTTTCTTGCTCAATATAATCAATATATTGTTGATATTTAGGATTTTTACTGCTATGGCTTAAACCCACTTGAATTGCATCATTCGCGATATCTTTAAATTTGCTATAACGCAACCATGTCTGTTGTGAAAATGAATATTTATAAGGAGGTTCAGTCAAATAGCCAACGTACATGACTTGCTCAGTTGGCACAGCAATCAAAGAGAAAACCGTTTGATGATTTTGAATAAGACTCAGGTTAATCGTAAATTCATCTCGTTCATGAATAAATTCTTTGGTTCCATCTAATGGATCAAGCAACCAGCATTCTGTCCAATGATGACGTTCAGAATGATCATTTTCTTCTGAGAGTACAGGAATATGAGGTGTTAAAATCGCCAATTGTTGTAGTAAAAATGCATTTACTCTTAAATCTGCTTGTGTCACAGGTGAATGATCATCTTTTTCATGAATATTAAACTCGCGCCCTGCACAATAATTTTGGTATTCTTCTAACAGTATTTGAGTTGCCTGTGCCAAGATTGGGACTAATTTTAAAATTTGCTCATCTTGCGGTGCTTGAGTTTTAATAAACATGGATTAAACCTATTTTTATGTCTGATTGTATAAAACCGATTATCATGTTTGATATGGACGGTACGCTTCTTGATTTGGCTTTTGATGATCTGATCTGGAATCATCAACTTCCAGAACGTCACGCAGCCACGCATCAATGCTCACTCGAACAAAGCCATCACACTTTACACGAATTTTATCAGCAGCATAAGCATACCTTATTATGGTATTCCTCAAAGTATTGGACTGCAAAAGTTGGTGTTGATGTACTTCAACTACAAGCTGACTTTCAACATAAAATCGCACCTCGTCAAGGTTGCTTTGAATTACTTAAACAATTAAAAGCACAAGGCTACCGTTGTTGGCTAGTGACCAATGCAGACCGTGCAGGGCTTCAGTTAAAACTTGAAAATGTTGATTTAAGCCCTTATTTTGAAGTGATGGTGAGTAGTGAAGAGATTGGTTATGCCAAAGAATTTGTCGAATTTTGGCAAATTTTACAACAGCAACATCCTTTTGACCCTCAACATGCGATGTTGATTGATGATACTACGCCTGTATTACAGGGTGCTGAAAAATTTGGCATTCAACAGCTCGTCACGATTCGTCAGCCCTCAAGTTTAAAAGCAGCACGCCATGTCTTAGAACTTGAATATCCATCTATTAATGACTTAACTGAACTTTTACCTTTATTAACGCAAGACCAATTGAAGGATGTCGATGTCAAAACAGCCTAAAAATCAGCAAACTGAAAATAATCAAAATGAAACAACTCGTGCAGATAAATGGCTTTGGGCTGCGCGCTTTTTCAAAACTCGTTCTATCGCAAAAGATGCAATAGAAGGTGGCAAAGTTCATCATAATGGTGAACGTATCAAAGTATCCAAAGAAATTCGAGTTGGTATGGAACTGACCATTCAACAAGGTTTTGATAAAAAAACGGTTCTTGTCAAAGCATTATCGAATGTACGTGGTGCTGCCCCCATTGCTCAACAACTTTATGAAGAAACTGAGCTGAGTATTGCACGTCGGGAATTGATTTCAACCCAAAGAAAATTGCATAATCTTGCTCGACCTGAGCATCGACCAAGTAAAAAAGACCGCCGAGAAATCAGCAAATTTAAACAAGAAAATGATTCAGGTTATGAGCAATCTTGGTCATATCATGATGAATAAAATCTAAAATTGCCTGCGCGACACCTTATGTCGTAGATAAGCGATTTTGCATAGATTCATAGATAATTTTCTGTCACTATTGCTTCTGTGGACGAAGATCAAATTTAAAGACATCCACTTAAGATAGTAGTGATATAGACATAGTTTTGAGGTTTCAAGATGGATGATAACAAAAGTAAAGCGCTAAATGCTGCATTAAGTCAAATTGAAAAACAATTTGGTAAAAACACAGTCATGCGCTTAGGCGAAAATACCGTACAAGCCGTTGAATCTGTTTCTACAGGCTCATTAACGCTTGATATTGCATTAGGTATTGGCGGCTTGCCAAAAGGTCGTATCGTTGAGATTTATGGTCCTGAATCTTCAGGTAAAACAACCATGACTTTACAAGCGATTGCCCAATGCCAAAAAGCAGGTGGAACTTGTGCTTTTATTGATGCTGAACATGCACTTGATCCACAATATGCACGTAAACTTGGCGTAGATATTGACAATTTACTTGTGTCTCAGCCTGATAACGGTGAGCAAGCACTTGAAATTGCGGATATGCTTGTACGCTCAGGTGCAATTGATATGATCGTAGTCGACTCAGTTGCTGCATTAACACCTAAAGCCGAAATTGAAGGTGAAATGGGTGACTCACATATGGGCTTACAAGCACGTTTAATGAGTCAAGCATTACGTAAAATCACAGGTAATGCAAAACGTTCAAACTGTATGGTGATTTTCATTAACCAAATTCGTATGAAAATTGGTGTAATGTTTGGTAGCCCAGAAACAACAACTGGTGGTAATGCACTAAAATTCTACGCTTCTGTACGCCTTGATATTCGCCGTATTGGTCAAGTCAAAGAAGGTGATGAAATCATTGGTTCAGAAACGCGTGTGAAAGTGGTGAAAAACAAAATGGCGCCTCCTTTCCGTGAAGCACTGTTCCAAATTCTATATGGTAAAGGTGTGAACCATCTAGGTGAGCTGATTGACCTTGCTGTTGCACAAGATATCATCAATAAAGCAGGTGCTTGGTATTCTTATAATGGCAATAAAATCGGTCAAGGTAAAAATAACGCGATTCGCCATATGGAAGAAAATCCAGAAATGGCAAATGAGATCGAGAAGCTCATCCGTGAAAAACTACTCACCACTTCGAATGCAGCACCTGTAACAGAAGAGCTAGACGAAGAAGCTGAGTTTTTAGATGCTTAATGCTGATTCATGAAATAAAAAAAAGATGAAACGCCCACAACGGGCGTTTTTTCTTAAGCAGTAATTGCACTACCATTTATGTTCCTAATCTGAGGATTTTATTTTTTATTATGACTGCACCTAAATTTCCAAAAATGCTCAATTACACCGCATTAAAACAGCAGTTTTCTGAAGAAGAAAATCTTGTTCTCTCCCCTCCATCAGAAACACATTTAAATTTTTCTGCAGAAAAGCAAACGAAAACACAAGAAGGCTTAACAGGAACTCGACTACGTTCTTATGCTTTTGCAACACTCACACGTAAAGAATATTCCAAAGCTGATCTCATTGAAAAATTATGTTTATATGCAGCAAACAGAGATGAAGTGATTGAATTAGTCGATGAGTTAGCTCAAGAAAATTATCAGAGTGATCAACGTGTTGCAGAAATGACGGTACGCAGTCAAGTACGACAAGGCAAAGGTCCAAATCGCATTAAAATGGCTTTACGTCATAAACAATTAGATAAAGACTTAGTGACAGAGGACTTAACTGAAATTGACTGGTACGAACAAGCCTATCAGCTCAAAGTTAAAAAATATGGAACTGAAGTTGCACAGGATGCCAAAATCAAAGCAAAACAAATTCGTTTTTTGCAATATCGAGGCTTTGAAATGGATGCGATTATGAAGGCAATTCGCAGAAAGGCATCAGAAGATTAAAAATAAAATGATAAATTTGAAATTAAAAAATGATAAATGAAGTAATAATTATTTTAGAATATGGTGGCAGCCCTACTAGCAAAACCTCGGCACATCGTATTTCTGATACCGTTGCTACCTTCCGGTCCTGGCGGGGTTTTCAGAGTACAATTGCGAAGCCACCAGCAGGGCTACCATTGCAAGAACAGAGTATAGAGATTTTTTAACATCTTGCAAGTGAACATTTCTATTTTTCTTATTTTTTATGACTGTTTGATTAATTCATCAGCAATATGAATAAAAACAGTATTATAAATTTAGTTTTTGCAGTATTTTCTTCATATTTCAGCAAAATAAAGCCCTTTTTCAAAGAAATGCTAGAACATTGTAAAAGTATCTTGCTTTTCCCCGCTGAGCCGTTTTAAATAAAACCCATTCTCTAATGATATGACTATTTCTACACTAGAAATAAAGTCAATAAAGTGACTTTTATGGATTCTACATTATGCTAAAAAAGCAGGCTCTCTTTTCTATCGCACTTTTAACTTCTGCGACTTTATATGCCGTCCCAATCGAATCCAGAGGGTTAAGTGGTCAAAATGCAAGTGATGTAATTGGTCCAGCAGCCCCAATTACAGGCAATATGAATTGGGATTTGATGCAAAAGAACCAACAATTAGAAAATCAAATTCGAGAATTACGTGGCAAACTTGAAGAACAAGACAATGCCATTGAACAACTCAATAAAGAACTTTCCAATCGTTATACAGACTTAGACCAACGTCTTGAGTTAATGGCACAGAAACTAGAAGCGGATACAGAGTCAACGGATGAAACCCCTTCTGATGAGACCACTCCAGAAGAGCAAAAGCCTACAGAAAACCAATCCAATGAAGCCGCACCTATAGCAACCACGCCCAAGACTCAAACCCCGACAGAGCCTCCCGTACAAAATGGAACAAATACTAGCAGTGCTCAGGATTTAGAAAAAGCAGCTTACTCCATTGCATTAGAAGCTTATAAGCAAGGGGGAGCAAAAAAAGCAATTGAACCGATGCAAAGTTTTATTAAAAACAACCCAAACAGTATTTACACAGGAAATGCTTATTTTTGGTTAGCCGAATTCAATCTTGCGATTGACCCACCTAATTATGAAGAAGCTAAAAAAAATTATGAAGTTGTAGCAGCAAAATATGGGAATTCATCAAAAGCCCCACGTGCCCTCTATCGTCTTTATAGTATTGCAACAGAAGTAAATAAAAACCCACAAACAGCAAATGTCTATAAAAACAAATTACTCTCTGCTTTCCCTGATTCAGAAGAAGCTAATTTTTTAAAAAATAGTTAAAAAATGGGCATAAATCTCTAAAAATAAAAAAGACATCCTAAGATGTCTTTTTTATAGCATTTCAAATTATCAATAACTCAACGCACAATACCACGTTTCGATTGAATTAAAGAATCTAATAAAAGCTGAGCTTCGGGTACTTCAGGAAGAATTTCTTCTGTAATTTTAGCAATCGCTTGTTCAGTCGTTAAATTTTCTTTATAAATCAATTTAAATGATTCACGTAAACCCTGAATCACATTTTTCGACCAACCTTTACGACGCATACCTTCGACATTCATTCCAAAGGCATGTGCTGGATTGCCTGAAACCATCACATAAGCAGGCACATCTTTTAAAATGAGTGAGGCACCGCCAATCATGCTATACGAGTCAATTTTACAAAATTGATGAATACCTGAGTTACCACCAACAATCACATAATTACCAATATGAACATGTCCTGCGATACCGACATTATTCGCAAAAATATTGTGATCACCAATTTGGCAGTCATGTGCAACATGGGTATTAACCATCAAGAGATTATGGCTACCTATTTTAGTAAGCCCATGATCTTGAACAGTTCCTCGATGCAAACTACAGTGTTCTCGAATTTTATTTGAGTCACCGATCTCTAACCAAGTTTCTTCACCTTGATACTTAAGATCTTGGCAAGCTTCACCAACACTCGCAAATTGAAAGATTTCATTGTCTTTACCAATACGAGTGAACCCTCCTACCACCACATGAGAATGCAGTTTAGTTCCTGCATCAATGGTTACATTGGGTCCAATAATACAATATGGTCCTATTTCCACATCAGATGCAATCTGTGCAGAAGAATCAATAATAGCGGTAGAATGGATTAGATCTGTGTTGCTCATGCCTGCTCTAATTTTTGATGAGAGATGATAATTTCAGCGGTTGCTGCTACCATGCCGTCTACACTAGCAGTACATAAATATTTGTAAATGCCACGTTTTTGCATAAGTAATTCAGATTTTAACACGAGTTGGTCGCCTGGAACGACTTGTTTTTTGAAACGTACTTTCTCTGCTCCAGCAAACAAAAATAATGAACCAGGTTTTGGCTTCTCATTATTCATAATAAAACCAAGAACACCAGACACTTGTGCCATCGCTTCCACGATCAGAACACCTGGCATAATTGGATAACCAGGGAAGTGACCTTGCATAAATTCCTCATTGATCGATACATTTTTGTACCCAACAATGCCATTTTCCGTTACTTCAGTTACACGGTCTACAAGCAAAAACGGATAACGATGTGGTAAATACTCACGAATCGTTTGGGTTTGCATAGGTAATTCAGGAACCGTAAAAGGTAGAGGTTTAGACTCAGTCATAATTATTTACGCGACTTTAAAGTTGATTCAATGGACTCAATTTGAGCCTGCATATGATCTATTTGTTTAACTAACTTGGTCAATGGCACATCTGCTAATTGTCTTAAACGTACAACTGTTCTTTTCCACTTATTTGTTTCAAATTGCCCAGTCCCTGAAGAATAAGAACCAGCTTCAGAAATACTCTTTGAGACCATTGACATTCCTGTAATTGTCACATTATCAGTGATATTTATGTGACCTACAACACCTACTGCCCCTGCAAATACACAGTTTTTGCCAATCACCGTACTTCCCGCAATACCACACTTCGCAGCAATAGCTGTATTTTCGCCAATTTGCACGTTATGTGCGATTTGCACAAGGTTATCAATAATAACACCATCATGGATGATCGTATCGTCCAAAGCACCACGGTCTATACTACAATTTGAACCAATACGAACATCATTACCAATGCAAACAGAACCCAATTGAACAATTCGATTCCATTTTCCTTGATAAGGTGCAAAACCAAAACCTTCGCCACCAATCACGGTGTTCGAGTGAATACGCACACGATTTGCAAGTTTAGATTTACCTGTAATCATCACATGAGAATCAATAAAGCAGTCTGCTCCTACTTCAACATCATGATCCAAATGAACATGTGATTGAATGACGGTATTATCGCCAACCACGCAATTCTCACCAATCACCACATAATGACCAATATAAGCATTTTCAGCAATAATAGCTGAATCAGCTATCTGCGCAGTCACTTCAATACCGCGTTTTAACACCTTATCTTCAAAATGATGCGTTAAAATTGCAAAGGCTAAATAAGGATGATCGACAACAATGAAGTTTTGATGATGGCTGAGCTGGTCTTTTAATGCAGCAGTGACAATTAATACTCCAGCTTTCGAAGCTTGTGCTTCTTGCAAGTATTTCTCGCCATTTACAAAGGAAATATCTTGAGCCTGAGCTTGCTCTAAACTTGCTAAAGCAGCGACTTTGAATTTAGATTGACCAATTAGCTCACCTTGAACAAGTTGAGCTAATTCATCGAGATAAAATTGATGAGATGTCATTGATTATTTAATTGCATTAACCTTTTGGATCATTTTAGCAGTTAAATCATTCTTTGCGTCATAAGCCAAAGCAGAGTTTTTATTCAAAACCATATCTAAACCGTTCTCTTGGCGCAATTGTTCAGCAGCTTGCTTCACACGTGCTTCAAAAACAGTATTCGTTGCCTGTATTGTTGCTTGCGCTTTACTTTGCACACTTTGCTGAATCGTTTGATACTCAGTCACTTTTGCTTGATATTGTTTCTGAATTTGCTCTGGGTTCGCACCTTTTGCTTGTGCTTGCTGCTGTAAAGACTGAATATCTTTAGAAATCTGCTCAAGTTTTGCTGTTTGTGGCTTAATTGTTTGCTCTAAACTGGCATTTTGTTGTTTTAAATATGTACTACCTTCAACAACTTTTTCAATATCAACAACACCGTAACCTGCTGCATTTACTAAACTAGCAAAACCTAAACCAACAATAGCACCGACTATTTTTTTCATAATGTTCCCTTCATAAATTTCTGATTTCATCATATCAAGAACAGATCGAACTTAGAAAGTTCGACCAATTTCAAATTGAAGCTCTTTAGTTTCATCACCTGGTTTATCATTCAATGGGAATGCATAACTCAATGATAATGGTCCAATCATTGTGATCCAAGTAAAGCCTACACCGACGCTATAACGCATATTGTCTGGCTCAAAACCAAAATTGTCTTCACAATATTTTTTAGCATTCACACCTGTACTATTTGAACCAAAGTACAAAGTTGAATCTGATTTAATATTACATTGGGTGTCAAAAACTTGCGCACCTTCAGCAAAGATTACAGGACGAACCTGACGTGCCCAATCCCCTTTAAATGGTAAAGGTAAAGCCAATTCAGTACCAAATTGTACTAAAGCATTACCGCCGACTTCTTCATAGTCATAATCTTTGGTCTTGGTTTCGTTATAAGCAACACCAGGATAATTAGGACCTAGAGTACTATTATCATAACCACGTACCGAGCCATAACCACCCGCATAGAAGTTTTTATAGAATGGTAGATCATTACCATAACCTAACTTACCATAACCACGCAGTACAAAGTCTTTACCTAAAGGTAAGAAAGCTTGCGCGTCATAAACAATTTTTTGATATTCAACATCACTGCCCGGTAAAGCAACTTCTGCGTTAATACGATGTGACATACCACTAGTTGGGAAAATCGGACGGTTTAATGTGTTATAAGACCAACCAACGTTAAGACTATACGTTAAAAAATCACCCTCAAAGGCATTATTATAAGTGATTTCCTCAACCTTACATTTCATCCCTGTAATAACATCTTTACCTGTTTCAGGATCTTTCTCAGTAATGTCTTCCATTTGAGAATCACCCTTTTCATCCAAAGGACAATAGCTTGAACTACCTGTTGCCTTACCACCATTTGATAATAAATAATCACGTACATAGGTAGAAACATATGGACCTGTTGTGACTTTGGTACTATCAATATTTAAACCAGCACTAATATTCTGATTTTCATCAATTGGATAGCCAAAGTTAATACCACCACCAAAACTGTCTGTGACATAGTTATTAACGTTGTAGTCATTATCTAACTTTGTCTTGCGGTAGTACATATTATAACCACGACTGACACCATCAATCGTAAAGTATGGGTCAGTCACACTTAAGTTATAATAGTCTTGAGTTTCAGAACGAGATAAATCGATAGAAACACGATTACCTGTACCCAAGAAGTTGGTTTGGCTTAAACCTGCTTGGAATGTCATACCACCATTTTGTGAGTAACCCACAGCTAAAGTACTTGTACCTGAATGCTGCTCTTCCACTTCAATATTTAAGTCAACTTGGTCTGGTTGGTTAGGCAAACGTACAGGTTTTACATCAACTTTACTGAAAAAGCCTGTGCGCTCTAAACGTACTTTAGACAATTCAATTTTTTCATTACTTGCTAAAGCACCTTCCATTTGACGCATTTCACGACGTAAAACTTCATCTGCTGTTTTAGTATTACCTGTAAAATTAATACGACGTACGGTTACTTGTTGACCTGGATTAACATAATAGTTCAAGTCAACAGTATGTGTTTCACTATTAATTTCAGGTACAACATTCACTTCAGTATAATAATAACCAGCATTACCATATTTACGCAGCAGCAACTGTTTTACAGCATTTACTTTTTCTTGTGAATATGTTGTACCGTCTTTATAAATTTGTAATGCCTTTAATTCATCTGGCTTATATAAAGCATCACCTAAAAATTTTGACTGACCAAATTTATACTGCTCACCTTCATCAACAGAAACTTCAATGAAAATGTTTTTCTTATCTTCACTAATATTTAAATTTGAGCTATTAATATCAAAATTGATATAGCCTTTATTTAAGTACAATGCACGCAAAGCTTCCAAACTTGCTGACATTTTTTCACGTGCATAGCGATCATTACGTGTAAGAACAGATGCCCAGCCACTTTCTTTTACAGCGAAAGCACGCTTAATATCATCATCTTTAAATATGGTATTACCTATAATATTAATATCAAAAACTTTTGCAGGTTTACCTTCGTTGAAATTAATATTTAAATCAACACGGTTATTTGGACGTGCAACTGTTTCAACCGTAATATCAGAGTCATAACGACCTTGCTGTGAATACTGCTGTTCTAGCTCGGTTTCTAAAGTTTGCAAAGATGACTTTTTAAGCACTTCACCTTCAGACAATCCCATCTTTTTTAAGCCTTCTTCTAAAGCTTCTTTTGGAATGAGTTTATTGCCTTTTAATTCAATTTTAGAAATAATTGGACGTTCAACCACTTTGAAAACTAAAACATCATTTTCCTTAGTCGCTTGAATATCATCAAAGGAATTTGAGGCATACAATGCACGAATTGCGTCCGCAATTGCAGGATCATTAATACGATCCCCACTATTGATGGGCAACAAAGCAAGCACATTACTTTGGGTTAAACGAACTAAACCATCTACACGAATGTCACGCGCAATGAATTCATCTGCTGCATGTACTTGCTGTACTGCTGCCATCGCACTAACGAGTGCCAAGGGCATAAATAAATGTGAGTGCTGCATGCCTATTATTTTCCAGTAAGTTAATTTTTCACTATCGCGTTTACAAACGCATAAAATCATTAAATATTGCTAAAAGCATCATGCTTCCAAGCAGTACCATACCAATTTTCAACCCAACCAATTGTATTTGTTCAGAAACAGGTTTTCCGCGTAAAACTTCAATAAAGTAATACACCAAATGACCGCCATCTAACATAGGAATAGGTAAGAGATTTAAAACCCCCAAACTCACACTCATCAGCGCCATAAACGAGATAAAAGTCTGCCATCCCATTTCTGCACTTTGACCTGCAACTTTAGCAATTGTAATTGGACCAGATAGATTATCTAAACCAATTAAACCACGCACCATTTTCACCATCGAATTTAAAATCATGCCAGAAATCTGACCTGTTTTTTCAACAGCAACAATAAAAGCTTCAGCAGGATTATATTGTATGGTTTGTTTATATTCAGCAGGAATATTTGCCTGACCAGATTGAGCTTGTACACCAAGCATTCCTGTGACATTTCCCATATTATCACGCTTGCCTTGTGGCATCACTTCTAAATGAACCACTTGACCTTGGCGTAATACATCAACCTTAAGTAACTTTTCAGGCGACTTTTGCACCACATCAACCACATCAAACCAATCTTTCATTTTGACTTGATTAATTGCGATGATCTGATCACCCTCTTTCATTCCTTGGCGAATTGCAGCGCCATCTTCACTTAGCTTATAGATCGTTGCAGGAATTTGAGGACGATAAGGTGTAAAGCCTAAAACATCAAAAGGTGACTGACTTTGATCTTTTAAAAAACCTTGGATTGGCAACTCAAAAGTTTTTATTTGACCTTGGCGCTCAGCCTGAACCTCTATATGACCTGTTTCTCCAACACGATCAACCAAAGCATAATTTAGCTTTTCCCATGTTGTTGTTGCAGTTCCATCAATTGCTAAAATTTTATCACCTTGTTGCATTTGAGCCATTGCAGCAGGTGTATTGGGTAAAATTTTACCTACACGTGTACTTAACTGCTCTTGTGCAGGTAAAAATAAAATCCAAAACAATAAGATTGCAAAAATCAAATTAATCAAAGGACCAGCAGCGACAATGGCAATACGTTTCCAAGGCGACTGACGATTAAATGCATAGGGTAAATCTTCTGCACTAACATTACCTTCACGCTCATCCAACATTTTGACATAACCACCTAATGGTAATGCCGAAAGTTGATACTGAATGCCTGACTTTTTTGATGTCCATTTAAACAATGTTGGACCAAAACCAATTGAGTACACTAAAACTTTTACACCCAGTTTTCGTGCAACCCAATAATGCCCAAACTCATGTATTGCAATAAGCGGACCTAAAAGAAAAATGGCAGCAACAATGATAAAAAGGACATTCATAAATTAGCTTTCCAATTTCGAAATATATTCAGTTGCAATATTTCGAGCAACTTGGTCGGTCAGTAAAATCTTTTCGATTGATTCTGCTGAACTATTTTCCATAGCATTCAATGTCTGCTCAACAACTTGTGCGATCTGTAAAAATTGAATTTTTTCAGACAAAAATGCTGCAACCGCAATTTCATTCGCAGCATTTAAAATCGCAGGTGCCAAACCACCCGCTTTCATGGCTTGACGTGCCAATTTTAACGCAGGAAATCTTTCTAAGTCAGGCTCTTGAAAATTCAATTGCGAATGTACAAATAGATCTAAAGGAGGAACATGTGTTTGAATACGCTCAGGCCATGCAAGCGCATGAGCGATTGGTGTACACATATCAGGATTACCCATTTGAGCCAAAGTTGAACCATCTACATATTGAACCATTGAATGAATAATACTTTGTGGATGGACGACAACTGTAACAAATTGTTCTTGAATTGAAAATAAATGACACGCTTCGATAAGCTCTAGCCCTTTATTCATTAAAGTTGCTGAATCTACCGAAATTTTTTGCCCCATAGACCAGTTGGGATGTTTAACCGCTTGAGCAGGGGTAACATGCTGAAGTTGCTCAAAACTATGATTTAAAAATGGACCACCTGAAGCAGTAAGGAGAATTTGCTTTACACCTAACTTCGGCTCACCATTACGCTCTATTTGTAAATAATGTTGAGGCAGACATTGAAAAATTGCATTATGTTCTGAGTCTACAGGCAATAATAAAGCTTGATTTTCATGAGCAGCTTGTAACATCAGATCACCCGACATCACCAAAGCTTCTTTATTTGCCAATAAAACACGCTTACCTGCTTTTACTGCTGCTAAGGTTGGCATCAAACCCGCAGCCCCAACGATTGCAGCCATAACAACATCTACCTCAGCATGTGCTGAAATAGCGATTAAACCTGCTTCATCCGTTAGTATTTCAATTTCTGGTAAATCAGCCTGCTTTAAAAGCTGCTGTAACTCATCTACACGCCCTGAAGGTACAACAACAATTTTTGGTCGATATAGTTTACAAATTTCACTCAATTCTTGAATACGGCTATGTGCTGATACTGCAAAAACTGAATAATTTTCAGGATGTTGTTCTATAACTTTTAAAGTGCTACGACCAATAGACCCCGTAACACCCAAGATACTAACAGATTGTGACATCTACAAATTTACACCAATAAGTTTTAATACATACAACCCTGCTGCAAAAATCGGCGCCGCGGCAAGCAAGGAGTCTATTCGATCTAGTACACCACCATGTCCAGGCAAAATACGTCCCGAATCTTTAATTCCAGCACGACGTTTAATCATAGACTCAAATAAATCGCCAAGCACTGAACTAAATACAGTAATAATAGAGAGAATAAGGAAAAGAATATGTTGAGGAAGCGTGAGTTCTAAGTATCGATATTGCACAAAAATGATAATGATAGCGACGGTAACGATACCACCTACCAAGCCTTCAATAGACTTGTTTGGACTCACATCAGGAGCAAGTTTATGTTTACCAAACTTACGCCCTACGAAATAGGCACCACTGTCTGCCCCCCAAACCAAGAGGAACAAATACATGAGCCACCAAGGCGAGCTATTCCACACACTAAAAATGGCTGTAACCGCAGCACTGATCAAGACCAAACCAACAATATTGAGCGTGGTGTTATACCAACCATCATATTCAGGATAAGATTTAACCCAAAATAAACTGCATAGCCATGTTAAAACTGATGCACTCCATAAAATGAGTGCTAAATCATTAAAATATAAAGCCAAACCAGAAATTAAAGCGGTAAATACCCCAAAAGCAGCTGCCTTTAATTTACGCACAGTCTCAGATTGATGAGGCATAAGTTTAAACCACTCATAACCTGCTGCTCCTGCTGCGATAATCATTAACACTAACATTGGGTATTGAGAAGTTGTGGCAAACATACAAATAAGTACAACTGCAACCAAAACCAATGCGGTAATTATCCGCTCTAACATTATAAATTCTCTATATGCTCTTGTTCAATTTGTTCAGAGGTTTTTCCAAAACGTCGTTCACGACCTGAAAAAACATTAAACGCATCTTCTAATTCTTGGACGGTAAATTCAGGCCATAAAGTTTGAGTAAAATACAACTCAGCATAAGCAGCCTGCCAAAGTAAAAAATTGGATAAGCGGAAATCACCACCTGTTCTGATCAACAAATCAACAGGAGCTAAATCTCCCAAACTGATCATTTGACCAAATAAATCAGCATTAATTTGATTCACATCAATTTTTTCATCTTTTACCAATTGTGCAATTTGTTGGGCTGTATGTGCGATATCCCACATTCCACCATAACTCACTGCAATTGTTAAAGTCATGTGAGCGAACTTAGCAGTCCTTTGTTCAGCATGCAACATTAATTCACATAATTCTGGAGAAAGCCGACTACGGTCACCAATAAATCTTAAAGCAATTTCAAACTTTTCCATGCGTGGAATCTGCTCATGAATTGTCTCTTCTAACAATTTCATTAATAAATCCACTTCATATTGTGGACGATTCCAGTTTTCACTTGAAAAAGCAAAGACAGTCAGTGCTTGCACACCCACTTTGCGACAATGCTCAACAATCGGATCTAGGACACTTTTGCCTTCACGATGCCCATCGCCTTTTTGCAATTGTTTCTTTTTTGCAAAACGATTGTTGCCATCCATGATGATGGCAACATGTTTTGGAAGATGGTTGTCTTCAGATGTGGTCATTATACGTCTTAGACCTTCATCAAATCTGCTTCTTTTGCAGCTAAGCGTTTATCAACTTCAGCAACATATTTATCAGTAATTTTTTGAATGTCATCACCTGCACGACGCTCATCATCTTCAGAAATTTCTTTATCTTTTAATAATGATTTAATATCACCTAAGACGTCACGGCGAATGTTACGAATCGCAACTTTAGCGTTTTCAGCTTCATTACGTGCAACTTTCAACATGTCTTTACGTGTTTCTTCTGTCAATGCTGCCATTGGAACACGAATTGCATCAGCAGTTACAGGGTTCAAACCTAAGTCTGACTCACGAATCGCTTTATCAATTGCATTGACCATTGTACGTTCAAATGGTTGTACCAATAAAGTACGTGAATCTTCCACACCAATGTTTGCAACTTGGTTTAATGGAACATCAGAACCATAATAAGGAACCATAACACCATTGAGGATTGATGGATGCGCACGCCCCGTACGAACTTTTGCAAAACCGTGTTCTAACGAGTCAAGTGACTTGTTCATACGGTCTTCAGCATCTTTCTTAAGATCGTTAATCATATGATCTTCCTTATTTATCAAATATCTATAACGTAAAATTGCAGTAGTATAAAGAGCTTATTCACTCACGTACATTAGTTTGTAACGTGAGTTCCTTCTTTTTCACCCATAACAACTGAAAGCAATGAGCCTGCTTTATTCATATCAAAAACTTGAAGTGGCACATTATGATCACGACATAAACAAATTGCTGTTAAATCCATTACACCTAACTTTTCATCTAAAACTTGATCAAATGTTAAAGTATCGTATTTAACTGCATCGTCATATTTACTTGGATCTTTGTTATAAACGCCATCTACTTTCGTTGCTTTTAAAATTAAGTTTGCTTCGATTTCAATACCACGTAAACATGCTGCCGTATCTGTAGTAAAGAATGGATTACCTGTACCCGCAACAAACACACAAACTTCGCCTTGAGTAAGATGACGAATCGCATCACGACTTGAATAAGACTCAACTACTGCACCAATTGGTAAAGCAGACATTAAACGTGTTTTAATATTACGACGTACTAATGCATCACGTAATGCTAAACCGTTCATTACAGTCGCTAACATCCCCATTTGGTCGCCAGTTACACGTCCAACTAAACCATCTTTTTGCAATTGGCTACCACGATATAAGTTACCACCACCTACAACGATACCAACTTGCACACCTAGACCAACTAAATGTGCAATTGCTAAAGACATTTGATCTAAGACTTGAGCATCAATTCCCATGTCTTTGTTGCCAGCAAGTGCTTCGCCTGATAATTTCAACAAAATACGTTCAAAACGTGGTTTTTTTGAATCTAACATCGTAAAACTCCAACCTCTATACTTTCAATTCTTTTTAAGTTTCAAATTTTTAAGCAGTTTGAATGCGAATTAGTTTTGCAAATAAATCATATTCATCTGCATCCGTAATTTCGACTTCAAGTAAGTCACCTGCTTTAATTAGAGACTTATCAATATCTTCAACAAAAACATTACCATCAATTTCAGGCGCATCAGCATAAGAGCGTGCTACTGCAACAGGAAACTCTTCTTCCAAATCATCAACAAGCACTGTCATGGTTTGACCAATACGTTTTTGCAGTTTTGCTGCAGAAATTGCTTGCTGTACTTCCATAAAGCGTTCATAACGCTCTTGTTTAATCTCTTCTGGTACATGATCTGGTAAGTCATTTGCTGTTGCACCCTCAACTGGTGAGTAAGTGAAGCAACCTACACGATCAAGTTGTGCTTCTTTCAACCAGTCAAGCAACATCACAAAGTCTTCTTCAGTTTCACCTGGAAAACCTACCACAAAAGTTGAACGAATCACCAAATCAGGGCATTTTTCACGCCATAATTTTAAACGCTCTAGTGTATTTTCACTGTGCGCTGGACGCTTCATTAACTTTAAGATACGTGGACTTGCATGCTGAAATGGAATATCCAAATACGGCAGGATTTTTCCTTGAGCCATCAAATCAATAACAGCATCCACATGTGGGTATGGATATACATAATGCAAACGCACCCAAATACCCAATTGACCTAATGCTTCGCACATGTCATAAAATTTAGTTTTTACTGGCTGACCATTCCAGAAGTCCAACTTGTATTTGGTGTCTAAACCATAAGCTGAAGTATCTTGGGAAATGACTAAAACTTCTTTCACACCTGCTTTTTTCAACGCCTGTGCTTCATTTAACACTGAACCCACTGGACGTGAAACTAAATCACCACGCATGCTTGGAATAATGCAGAATGTGCAACGGTGGTTACAACCTTCTGATATTTTCAAATAAGCATAATGTTTTGGTGTTAAACGAATCCCTTGCTCTGGAACAAGGTCAATAAATGGATTATGTTTTGGTGGCTCAGGAACGTACTGATGTACCGCTTCCATCACTTCCTGATATGCCGCTGCACCTGTCACTTTCAAGACATTTGGATGCATCGCACGAATTTTGTCTTCATCTTTACCCAAACAGCCTGTCACAATGACACGACCATTTGCGCTCATGGCTTCGCCAATCGCGTCTAAAGACTCTTGTACTGCAGATTCAATAAAACCACAGGTATTTACAACAACTAAATCTGCACCATCATAATCTGATGCAACATCATAACCTTCAGTCTTTAACTGAGTTAGAATTCGTTCGGAATCTACCAATGCCTTAGGACAACCTAAAGAAACAAAACCGACTTTGGGGGACTTCATGAATCTGCGCTCCACTAGAATCCGCGTATTGTATGTCTTTTCCGAGCATAAAAACAGGTGAAAACCACACTCTTTACAACTTGCACCAAAATATAACCAAACTTTTTATCATTTTTTTACAATGCACCATTTTGGAACACTGATATAATTATTTATCACTTTATGACGAACAGAATAGAAAATAAAAGTGAGTTTTTGCACAATTTTCAAGACCCATGTAAAAAAATTGTGCAACTCAATAAAGTTGGCGTGCATTTTGCTTTATATCAGGACGATTTATCTTAAATTAGTCACCCAATTTATGGGAAAATAAAATGAGGTGCAGATGCCATTGCGCTATTTTAAAACAGGAAAGTTCAGCTAATGGATCAATACCCAAGCATTGACTATCGACTACTTGTGGATAATTTAACCACCGCAATTCTTTTGATCGACTCAGATTTAAATATTTTTTATTTAAACTCATCTTGCGAAGCACTTTTTGACATCAGTTTACTGCGGGCGGCAGGTCAACCTGTCATGAATATTTTACATGCACCCAATGATGGTTTTAACACTTTAGACGCTTTAACCAACTCACTCAAAACAGGTCAAGCTTATACTCGCCGTGAAGCGACTATTAATGTCAACTTTAAAGATATTCATGTAGATTATTCAGTTTCACAAATTAATACTGACAAACCTTATCACCCTTTATTGCTCATTGAACTCAATCCGATTGATCGCATGTTAAAAATTTCTAAAGAAGAAAGTTTAACGCAGCAGCATCAAATCACCCGCCAACTGATTCGGGGCGTTGCACATGAAATTAAAAACCCTTTGGGCGGTATTCGTGGTGCGACTCAACTTCTTGCTCGTAGTTTAAACGACCCGCAATACACCGAGTTTACGGATATTATTATCAGTGAAGTAGATCGTTTAAGAAATCTTGCAGATACGATGTTAGGTTCTCGTCAACTTCCAAGTTATGAGTTGGTGAATGTTCATGAACCTTTGGAACGCGTGCGTTCATTGGTTGCCAACCAAACCAAGAAAAAAATTAAAATTATTCGTGACTATGATCTTTCTCTGCCCGAAGTGAAAGCAGATCGTGATCAGCTTATTCAAGTCATGCTTAATATTTGTGTTAATGCAGTACAAGCAATTACTGAAAATAAAGAATTTTTTGTAGATCATCAACCTGAACTCATTTTACGTACTCGTATTCAACGTCTTGTCACAATCAATGGTGTACTTCATCGCTCAACGATTCGCATTGATATTGAAGACAATGGTATAGGTATTCCACAAGAAGTTGTTGAGTCAATTTTCTATCCTTTAGTGACCACACGTGCGAAAGGAACAGGTTTAGGACTCAGCATTGCCCAAAATATCATGCACCAACATAATGGAATGATTGAATGTCAATCGATTCCTAAAAAAACAGTCTTTAGCTTATATTTACCTTGGGAGTCTAACCATGTCACATAATAAAATCTGGGTGATTGATGATGACCGCGCAATGCGTTGGGTCTTAGAGAAAACCTTCAAAGAAGAAGGTTTTGATGTGACGAGTTTTGAGGAAGCTCAATCTGCTTTAGAGCAACTTCCAACAAATGCACCTGATGTGATTCTGACAGATATTCGCATGCCGGGTATTGATGGGCTCACTTTTCTTGGCAAAGTTAAAGGTAGCTATCCTGACTTACCTGTTATCATCATGACAGCACATTCAGATTTAGAGTCTGCTGTATCAAGTTATCAAACAGGTGCTTTTGAGTACTTACCTAAACCTTTTGATATTGATGAAGCCTTAGCATTGGTAAATCGTGCTATTTTACATATTAATAAACTACAACAACAAGAATCAGCAAAAGCAACACCGATCCAATCGACTGAAATTATTGGTGAATCTCCTGCCATGCAGGAAGTTTTCCGTGCCATTGGACGTTTATCTCAATCGCATATTACAGTATTAATCAATGGTGAATCTGGCACAGGTAAAGAATTAGTTGCGCATGCGCTACATCGTCATTCACCGCGCAGTAGTAAACCATTTATTGCGCTCAATATGGCAGCAATTCCTAAAGACTTGATTGAAACTGAGTTATTTGGTCACGAAAAAGGTGCTTTTACAGGGGCAAATACTCAACGTCAAGGACGTTTTGAACAAGCCAATGGCGGTACATTATTTTTAGATGAAATCGGCGATATGCCATTTGAAACTCAAACACGCTTACTTCGTGTTTTAGCAGATGGTGAGTTTTATCGAGTTGGTGGACATATTCCTGTGCGTGTGGATGTACGTATTGTTGCAGCAACACATCAAGATCTAGAAAAACTTGTCCATGATGGACGTTTCCGTGAAGACTTATATCATCGCCTCAATGTTATTCGCATTCACATTCCAAAACTCTCTCATCGCTCTGAAGATATTCCAATGCTTGCCCAACATTTCTTGGCAAGCGCAGGCAAAGAACTCGGTGTTAGCCCAAAAATCTTACGCCAAGAAACTCAAGATTATATTAAACAGTTACCTTGGCCGGGAAATGTCCGTCAACTAGAAAATACCTGCCGTTGGCTCACAGTGATGATCACGGGACGGGAAGTTTATCCTGAGGACTTGCCTTCTGAGTTAAAACAAATCCCTCTTAATAAAGCCGATGAGCAAAACAAAGCGCAAGGTGGTATTGATCGAATTGCAGTCCATCATTGGGATGAATTACTTGGGCAATGGGCGGTACAAAAGTTAAAAAATGGCGAGATGAAATTACTTGATATTGCCACACCGATGTTTGAACGCACGCTGATTAATGCTGCACTGCAACAAACACGTGGTCGTAAGCGTCATGCAGCAGAATTATTGGGTTGGGGACGTAATACCTTAACTCGTAAACTCAAAGAGTTAGGCATGGACTCTGCTGACGATGATGAAGAAGATGAAAGCAATAAAGCAGTAAATGAATAATTTTTAGCTTTAGACCGTTAAATTTAAGAATAGAAAGCTTTCGGGTTTTCTATTCTTCATCAAGATCATAGAGCATTTCTAAAAACTCATGCAATCCATTCGCAACAAACTTGATATTTTCAAAATAATTTTCACCACTTTCCTCATGCTCTAACTCATGATCCCAATAGTAAATTTTAGATTTAAATTCATCTCTCCAACCCAATAGCAAATGATCACCTCCACCTGTTGAAGCGATTGGCAACATACTTTTAGGATAACGATCACTCATTGCATGTTGTATGCTATCAAATGAATCCTTCCAATCTAACAAACCATAAAAATAATTAATGACCTCATCACCAAAACAATCTAGTGTCGGTCGACCACCATTATGTTGCTTTAGAAACAACTGATATTCTATAGGCAAATCAATTGCATACTCTGTTTGAAATGTTTGAATTTCTTCATCTGTTACCTGAGCATGCGCTAACAAATAAAGTTGGTATTTTAAAAACTTGTTATTTTTCTTCGTTGGATGAGATTTTAAATAAGCCAACTCTTCATCATCTACTGCTAAGCGTTTTATTTCTAACACAATCATGATCACTCTTGATCAATCAATTCTGCATTTAACATCAGATCTTCAAAATTTTTGTACAATTGTCTGATACTCCCTTCATCCAACCAATATTCCCAAATACTCATATCCACTAAATTAAAATAAAGCCGAGTACCCTCTCCTGAACGAGCAAATACAAAAGTTTTTATAAATTGATCTGATTGAGCACTCTGCCAAATTTGTAAATACTCATAAGTACATAGCTCTTGTTTTACTTTAGAAAATAATTTATGAATAGGATACAAATCAATATCATGCGCATTTTTAATATATAAACAATAGTACTCAAACTGCGTTAAAATCTGTAAATAGCGCGTTGGGAATTTAACTTTATACTTTTCTTCAATATTTAAAAATTCTTGAATCATTTTTATATCCTATTATTTTTTTTAAATAAAAAAGGCATGCAATACGCATACCTTCTCTTCACGCTATAACACATCATCAATGCGCAGGCTGAAAACCTAAACGTGCTTCAATCGTGTCATAACACCATTGGAAAATAAAGGTATACACCAAAATACACGAGGTCATGCCCAAATCAAGCAAAATCGCTTGCCAGATACTCATATCCATCGCATATGCCACCATTGGAATGGTCGCCAACATCAAACCACCTTCAAAGCCAATTGCATGCAAAACACGCACACCAATTGTTCTTTTAAACTGATGTTTCTTTTCCAATTTTTCAAAAAAATGGTTGAAAATCATATTCCAGACCACAGATGTAACTGCCATCGCCACCCCTAAAGTTCCCGTCACTTCCATAGGAACTTCAAAAATAAAACTCAATGCAATCGCAATGATCACCAATAAGATGATTTCATAGCTGAGCGCATGAATAATCCTTCTTTTGGAAATCAACATTTTTCAATACTCAAATTTATTCGACAAATGCAATTTTATTTTTATAATAGTGAATAATAAAGTTAGATTCTTTCAATAAAATTGATAGATAGACCCTAAAGTATGAATATCAACCAAGAACAGCTGATAGTTTTTAAAACTGTTATGGAATGTGGCTCTTTTTCTGCGGCTGCACGTAAACTTGCAAAAGTTCCCTCTGCCATCAGCATGTCCATTGCAAATTTAGAAATAGATTTAAATTTAAAACTTTTTGAGCGCATTGGGCGTGAACCTATCCCAACCCCTCAAGCACATGTTTTATATGAAAAAACAGAACAACTTCTGATTGAAATAAATCAATGGAAACAGCAAGCTTTGGCTCTAGCCAATGGCTTAGAAACATCATTGAATATTGTCGTTGTCACCGAGCTTTTACATACCGATTGGACAGAATATATCTCTTTACTCGCTAAGCATTTCCCAACCTTACAAATCAATATTTTTTCTGCACCGCAAGAAGATGCTTTAAAAATGCTGATTAACCAAACCGCACAACTCGCTCTAATGTTTGAACGTGAAATCTTAGAACGTCGTGAACAATTTGTTGAAGTTAAACGTGAAGCTTTAGTGCCTGTTGCTGCACAGCATTTCCCACTTGCACAAAATGACGTGGTGACTTTCGAGGAAATTTTACAAAGTCGGCAAATCGTGGTGGCAAGCCGAGATAAAACCATTAAACCCGAACTCCTGTATTCGAAAAATTACTGGCGAACCGATAATCATCATTTGGCATGTTCAATGATTTTACAAGGCTTAGGTTGGGGCGTTTTACCTTTACAAATTTTTGAGGAAAATAGTCAGTACAAAAAAAATCTCAAAATTTTAAATTTGGCAGATTTTACGCCCAAGTTTGAATATTACGTCGATTTGGTTTGGAATCGTGAAAGTCATTTAGGACAAGCTGCTCGTTTTTTGATTAATCACATCAGAAATCAACGAATTCATACAAAATAATGCATACTAAAACACCAAAACCACTTTCGATGAAATCTCATTGTGTTATAAATAAAGTTACATGTATTTTTTCTAAGAATTAAACAGCAATGACACAATCTGCATTAGAGCAATTAAAACAACTCACCACTATTGTTGCCGACACAGGTGATTTAACTGCCATTCAACAATTTCGCCCTTTAGATGCAACGACCAATCCATCTTTAATTACAGCAGCAGCACAACAGCCTGAAAGTAAAGAATTAATCGAGTCGGCTTATCTACAGGCAAAACAAGAAGGTTATCAAGCAGATTTACTCATTGAGCGCACGATTGATATTTTAACAGTCAAATTAGGTGTTGAAATTTTAAAAATTGTGGAAGGTCGCGTGTCTACCGAAGTTGATGCTGTTCTTTCTTATGACACAGAAGCAACGATTGCTAAAGCCAAAGAATTGTTAGCATTGTACAAAGACTATGGCGTAGATCAAAATCGTATTTTGATCAAAATCGCTTCGACTTGGGAAGGTATTCAAGCAGCCAAAGTACTTGAAGCTGAAGGAATCCATTGTAATTTGACTTTACTCTTTGGTTTACACCAAGCAAAAGCATGTGCTGATGCAAATGTCACCCTTATTTCACCATTTGTGGGTCGTATTTTAGATTGGTATAAAAAAGCTGAAAATGTGGATCACTACACTATTGATAAAGATCCTGGCGTATTGTCAGTGAAACAAATTTATCATTTCTATAAACAGCATGATATTCAAACAGAAGTCATGGGAGCAAGTTTCCGTAGTATTGATCAAGTACTCGGGTTAGCAGGTTGTGACTTATTAACTGTTGCACCGAGTTTATTACAGCAACTTGAACAGGATACGCGTACTGTTGTAGCACAAATTTCTGAAAATCATGCACATGCACACCAAGAGCATACTTATATTGCGCTAGAAAAAGCACAATTTAAACAAGAACTTGAAAATGACCTTATGGCATTTCAATTATTACAATCTGGAATTGATGGTTTTATCAAAGCACGTGAACAATTACAAAGTTTATTGCGTCAGTCTTTTGGTTTAGATGCTGAAATTCAGGCTTAAATAAAGCTAAATTAATTTCTGCATTTTTATGCTCAAAACCGAGTTTAGGCTTATAATCTGACTCGGTTTTTTACCTTTAGATATAAAGTGAGCATCTGGTGTTTGGTATTACAGATATTGTAACGTTTATTATCGGCACAATTTTTATTGTGATTTTACCTGGTCCAAATTCACTTTATGTTATGTCTATTGCATCGCGCTTTGGAATTAAAATTGGTTATTTGGCAGCACTAGGTGTTTTTACTGGCGATTTAATTTTAATTTTATGTACTGTTCTAGGCGCAGCATCTTTACTACATAATTTCCCTTGGCTATTTATTTTATTAAAAATCATTGGTGCAGCTTATTTATCTTATTTAGGTATTCGCTTAATTATTGCGAGTTATCATACTTGGTTAAATACTCACGCTCAAAATATTGAAGCTTCAACCTCTACAACACAAAAGAATATTCATCCCTTTAGAAGTGCATTGACCATTAGCTTACTGAATCCTAAAGCAATTTTCTTTTATTTGTCTTTTTTTATTCAGTTTGTAGACCCTGACTATACTCATCCTGCACTTAGTTTTTCGATTCTTTCGATTGTGGTGCAAATCACCAGTATGGCATATTTAAGTATTCTCATTTTTTCTGGCGTTAAATTGGCACATTTTTTTAACCGTCGTTATAAAATTGCAGCCATTGGCGTTGCCGCAGTTGGATTACTGTTTTGTGGCTTTGGCTTAAAACTGGCTTTTTCAACAATGTAAGTGCCTAAAAATAATAAATATTCACAATGTGAGAATTTTTCATGTAAAGCCTGTTTTTGCAACTCTCCCAAAGGTGTATGATTTACACACTTTTTCGCTCAACTCAAATCTTCGCAACGGATTATGCAAAAACTTCTTCAAGATTTCTCGATCCCCGCTGTCTTCGCAGGCTTTATTACCTTTCTGGTTGGTATTAGTGTTTCTTCAGTCTTGGTTATTCAAGCTGCTCAACTACTTGGTGCAACACAAGCACAAATCACTTCATGGTTTTGGGCTTTAGGCTTAGCAATTGGTTCATGTGGATTATTTTTATCTTGGAAATTTAAATATCCTGTTGCTACGTCATGGTCTACTGCGGGTTTAGCACTTATTCTTGCTTCAGGCAGTGGCTATACACTCTATGAAGCCATTGGCGCTTTTTTAGTGTGTGGGCTACTGACTGCAATTTTAGGTTTTTTAGGCATTTTTGAAAAAGTACTGACTTATATTCCTCAAAGCTTAACCAGCGCTATGCTTGCAGGTGTATTACTTAAATTTGGTATAGAAATATTTGCCAGTATGGAAGCAAATTGGGGATTTATTCTTTCCATTTTAGCGATTTACATCATCAGTAAACGTCTATTTCCACGCTACTGTATCGTTATTACCGTTATTTTAGGTGTCATGATTTGCCCATTGTTTATGCAGTTTAAAAGCGCAAATATTCACCTCGCTTTAGCACAACCAATTTGGATGAAACCTGAGTTTACTTGGTCTGCTTTATTTGGTTTAGCCTTACCTTTGTTTGTCATTAACATGGCATCGCAATATCTTCCAGGGCTTGCCATGATTAAAAGTTACGGCTATGAACCCCACGTAAAACACTTAATTGGTTGGACAGGTTTCGTCCAAACCATTCTTGCACCTTTTGGCTGTTTTAGTGTCAATATTGCTGCGATTAGTGCTGCGATTAGTTTAGATGATCAAGTACATCCCGACCCTAAAAAACGTTATATCGCAGGCATGAGTTGTGGTATTTTCTATATCATTATGGGCTTATTTGCAGCCACACTCACCAGTATTTTAATGTCCTTTCCTCACCTATTTATTACAGCTCTAGCAGGTATTGCATTATTTGGTACTATCGGACATAACATTTCAATTGCTTTTACCAATATTGAAGACCGTGAAGCAGCATTACTCACCTTTTTATTTAGTGCCTCAGGTGTACAATTCTTTGGTATAGGCTCAGCATTTTGGGGCTTACTGTTTGGCTTAGCTGTTTCTATGATTTTAAAATTTAGAACTAAAGCATAATTTTATCAAGGTGTTATATTACATCAATACAACACCTGAATGTTTTATGTTTAACCTAGCTCATCTTCAATTTCATATTCGTCAAATAAAGCCCAAACTTGTGATAAAAAAGGTTCTGGCAAACCATCCTCAAATTTTGAACTGCGTGTTAAATGCTTTCCTTCTAACACTTGCAACATTTTTTCAGGTATTTCCTGTTGTATTTCAATCTCAGCATATTCAGTGACCCAATTATATTCATCATGATCATGACTTGGGTCATAAGCAAAGTTTTGATTTTTCCAAAAACCGTTCAGATATTTTTGTTCTAACTGCTGTAAATAATCATAACTTTCAATTGACCAGCTTGCTTTTTCTAATACTTCTTCACGATTTTTATATTGCTTTAAATAACGTACTCCGCTCATCCAATAGATCGCTAAAATTACCGCTTGATCAACTTCAGCATGATCTAAAATCCAGTTCAGTAAATATTGGTTTCCATCCCAATTAGAACTAATCACAGATTGATAAATATCTTCAGGTGTCGCCTGTTGTAAAAAGTTAAGCCAAATCTGATCTATTAGATCAGTAAAAACTGCATTTGATATTTTTTTCATCGCTTTCTAAGTTTATTTAAAAATTCTCAGCAAGATTATAAACAAAAAAAAAGCTTATCCTAGGATGGATAAGCTGGAAAAATTGAACAAAGAAACAACAACGAGAAACTGATCACTATTTTAATTTTCGAACATGATTTAAACAAATACATTAAAACAATAATAAAAAACCTCAGTTTTCTTAAATTATTGTGACAATGTAGAGTAGCACGATGTCGAATCTTAAAAAGCAATAAAGACTAAGACATAAAATTCATTTTTCAGTCATTTGATGGCTTATATTCGACTTTAGTTTTAAATTTCAGGATATTGACCTGTACCTTCTGGCCACGGTGAAAGTAGCTCAAAACCTGTCTCTGTCACATAAACCATATGTTCCCATTGCGCGGATAATGAACGATCCATTGTGATCACAGTCCAACCATCTTTTAACTCTTTTACGCGCGCTTTACCTGCATTAACCATAGGTTCAATGGTAAAAACCATTCCAGTTTTCAGCTTTAAACCTTGTCCTGGTTGACCATAATGCAGCACGTTTGGTTGCTCATGATAAACTTTACCAATCCCATGACCGCAATATTCACGAACAATACTATAACCTTCACGATGTGCAACGCTTTGGATTGCATAGCCAACATCACCTAAAGTTGCCCCTGGTTTTACAGCATGAATACCCGCTACCATCGCCTCATAAGTCGTTTCGACTAGCTTTTTCGCAGCAGGACTGACATTTCCGACGTAGTACATACGACTGGTATCACCAAAATAACCATCTTTAATAATCGCAACATCAATATTGATAATATCACCATCATTTAAAATGGTTGTTGCGGATGGAATCCCATGACAAACCACTTCATTTGGAGAAATGCATGTGGTTTTTGTATAACCATAGTAGCCAACATTCGCAGGAATGACCTTCAAAGTATTCACAATAAAATCATTGCAAATATTATCTAAATATTCGGTACTTACACCTGGTTTAACATATTGACCTATCATTTCTAAAACCTGAGCAGCCAAACGTCCAGACACTCTTAGTTTTTCAATGTCCTGTTCGGTTTTAATCGTGATAGTAGAAGCTTTCATGTCATCCGCCCTCAAATGTAAGCCACCATTATAGGCGCTATAGAAAAAAAATGGACAAATAGAACGATGAAATTAAATCATTGTATTGAGTCAATTATGCAAATAAATCACTTAAAATATCGAAGTGAATTGCCATTAAAAACAAAATAATTCAAATATTTAAAATCTTATTTTTTTTGAATTTTATTAAAAAGCACATTGTTTTCATTAAGATAACTTAACCTTTTTCCTGAATTTCCCGCCCTTATATAATTTTTTTTAATAAGGTTCATAAAATAAAATACAAAAAGCTCGACTTTTCCCCTAAAATCTACGGTTTTTGTAATCCTAACTCTCCTATGACAAGTCTTCGTACTAAGGATATTATTGCTTTAGGGTTTATGACTTTCGCCTTATTTATTGGGGCGGGCAATATTATCTTTCCACCTATTGTTGCGCAACAAGCGGGTGAACATGTTTGGTTAGCAGCATTTGGTTTCTTAATCACTGCTGTTGGTTTACCCGTGATTACTATCATGGCACTTTCTAAAACTGAAGGTTCAATTGCACTTTTAAGTTCACCTTTAGGAAAAGTTGCAAGTTTAATTTTAACTGTAGTTTGCTATTTATCTGTTGGACCACTCTTTGCAACACCACGTACTGCAACAGTTTCCTATGAAATCGGATTTTCATCCTATTTTGGTAACTCAAGCTATAGTTTGATGATTTACAGTATCATCTATTTTGCAGTTGTGACTTTAGTTTCACTATATCCCAATAAACTGCTAGATACAGTAGGTCACGTCCTCGCACCGTTAAAAATTATTTCTTTAGCAATCTTAGGGATTGCAGCAGTAATGATTCCTGCGGGCTTTACCCCCCCTGCTATTGATGGCTATATTACAAGTCCTGTTTCTGAAGGCTTTGTGAATGGTTATCTCACGATGGATACATTAGGCGCTTTGGTTTTTGGTATTGTCATTATTCATGCCATTCATTCACGTGGTGTGACTGATAAAAAACTGGTGACTAAATATGCAATCATTGCAAGTTTAATTTCAGGCGTAGGGCTTACATTAGTTTACTTAAGTTTATTTAAGCTAGGCTTAGGAAGCCATGAAGTTGCACCAAATGCAACCAATGGTGCCGTTATTTTACATGCTTATGTACAACATGCTTTTGGCGATCTTGGTGCTTTATTCCTGACAGCTTTGATTTTTCTGGCTTGTATGGTGACTGCAATTGGCTTGACTTGTGCATGTGCTGAATATTTCGCCCAACTTACTAAAATTCCTTATAAAGTTTTAGTATTTATCCTCGTTTTATTCTCTTTAATTATCTCTAATCTTGGTTTAACAAAACTGATCGCTGTGTCTGTCCCTGTACTCAGTGCAATTTATCCACCTGCAATTGTGGTGATCATGTTGAGCTTTTTTTGGAAATATTTTAATCGTCCAAGTTTAGTGATTGCGCCCGTAACTGCTGTTGCTTTTGTCTTTGGTATTATTGAAGGAATCAAAGTGACTTCTTTTGCCAATATTTTACCTGATGCAATTCAACATCTACCTTTAAATCAGCAAAATCTGGCTTGGTTACTGCCTTCTTGTGCCATTTTAATTATCTTTGTTGCAATCGACAGACTTAAAAAATAGATCTTTTAATGTTTGTTATTAAAATCTTATTTTACCCAAATAGAGATTTTAACAGTACACAATAAACGTTACATTTACCCAATGAGCTTTTATTGTTTGCAACAAGATCAAACAAAAAATGCAATACAATATCATGATTTTTATAAATATTACCTAATAATACAACATTCGTCTTTTGTCTAATTAGCACTTTTCATTCTCTTTATTATGTTGTACTTTTATATAAGTTTTATATAAGTTCAGCAGACTATTTATCTCAGAAATGATATTTATGGTTAAAATTTAACCTATTTTAAAAATAAATGACCTAATGTAATATTGTCATAAATATGTCACATTTATTTAGGATAATAGAGATATTTGCATTCGAAATAATAATTTGCTATGGTAAGGATCAACCAAGCAATTCAGACTAAAACAATGGGGTTTTTGTCGAGCAGACAGGAGGGATGAGGATGTTATCATTACATTCAAATAAGCAAGTCTTCATTAATTCTTTGAAGGCTAACAAAAAACTGGTCATTTACTTAAGCACAACTTTAGCTTTGATGACTATTCTATTTTTACATGGTCTCGTTCAAGGCAACTTAAAACCTGAGTTTTTTGTATATGCTTTATTCGTTTCTGCCGCATTTTGTCTATGGGAATTGATCGACCACAAAACCCGTAAATCAGCCAAAGCAGCAAGTATTAAATAAAAGATGGATGCTCAGCATCCATCTTTTTTGAAGTAAAAGTATTCTACAAATTGCATCTAATTTTAAAAATAAAAACTGAAGATCACACCCAAAACTAAAATACCAGTTGCCAATACCTCCCCCAAAACCAAAAGTATCATCGCACTTGTCATCAACCAGTTAGGTAAACTTTTTTTCCCCATTTTATGTGGCTGTTTAAATTGGTTTGTCGTATCTTTTAACCAACCATGTACGACATAACTTGCAATCGAAAAAGTAAAAAAAATCAAATTAATCAGTACACAAAGTAAATTAATCAATGCTGACCAAATCGAAAAGTATGCAAGCACAGCTAAAATCAACGTTGCTGGTGCATAAAGCAAGCTACTTCGATGTGCAATATCCACATAATAGTGCGCACGTGATTGTTCAGAATTACGGATTTGTGCATACTTCCATACGCCTGTCAGCATGCCCACCCAAAGATATAAACCACTAAAAATAATTGCGAACTTAACCGCATTTGAAAATTGCATTACATCCATTATTGACTTAACTACCCTATTCCATTTTCTTGTAGTGTACCCATGTTCTCATTTATTTTTTGACTCTCTAGTCATAATTTAATCAAGTTTCTTTTTAGAACTTGTATATTGTAGAAACAAGTTCATAATTATTTTTGAATCAATCATGCAAAACTCTGAAAAACTCAATATTACTTGTAAAGATGGTTATACTTTAAGTGCAACCTTTTACGAAAATACGCAAAAAAATCAAAACTTACCTATTTTAATTTGCCCCGCTACAGGGATTGTGCAAAGCTTTTATCGCTCTTTTGCTGAATGGTTAGCAGAACAAGGCTATCAAGTTATGGTCTTTGATTTTCGTGGTATTGGTGCTTCATTACATGGTCCATTAAAAAAATCTCAAGCAAGTATTCAAGATTGGGGACAGCTTGATATTCCTGCTGCCATTGATGCACTTTTGGTCAAAACACAAAAAAAACAAGTCATTCTTGTTGGGCATAGTGCAGGTGGTCAACTCCTTGGAATCGCCCCTAATTATGCAAAAGTCGCAAAAGTCATTGCAATTTCAGGCTCAACTGGACATGTCAAAGGCTTGAAAGGTCGCACCAAACAACTTGCACCTGTTATGTTTAATATTATTTTTCCAATTTCGAGTTTTTTTAAAGGCTACGGCGCAACAAAAATGATGGGAATGGGTGAAAATTTACCGAAAAATGTTGCAAAACAATGGGCTCAATTTTGTAGCCGTCCAGGTTATGTAGAGAATGCTTTAGGTAAAACAATTTTTGAAGATTATCATCAAAATATTACCTGCCCTATTTCGGTCTATTGGTCATCAGATGATGAAATCGCAACTGAAGCCAATGTTAAAGATCTCCTACGCCTTTATCCAAATGCTAAAACAACAATGCATGAACTCGTTCCACAAGATTTAGGGCATAAATCTATCGGACATATGCTGATGTTCAAAAAATCACATCAAAATATTTGGTCAATGATTGAAAAAGAAATAGCCGCTTAAACCAGTTTCAACACTGAATGCTGTAATCCTCGTTCAGTGTCTTTTTATTCTTACAAAAAATGCCTCATTATTGAGGCATTTTTATTTTATTTAACCTAATCAATCAGGTCGAGTAATTTTAACGGTTTTAATGCGATTTTCATCCATTTCTAAAACCTCAAAATCAACACCTTCTTGGACAATATGCGTTC
The DNA here is from genome assembly GCF_030325485.1 of Acinetobacter sp. R933-2. Taxonomy (NCBI): domain Bacteria; kingdom Pseudomonadati; phylum Pseudomonadota; class Gammaproteobacteria; order Moraxellales; family Moraxellaceae; genus Acinetobacter; species Acinetobacter sp. R933-2. The sequence continues at coordinate 136,001 of NZ_JACAIJ010000006.1, read as the reverse complement.
CAACTTTGACATTACCCTGAGTTTTATCAAAAATTAAACCAGCCACACTAAAATAGTCTGAATCTTCTTGAACTAAATCGACTGTTTCTAGCTCTAATTCAAGTTGATACAAGTCAAGCATTCCCGATGCTCTCCATGTTGTGTCATCAACTTTCACCAGTTCAAGCTGTTCATCTGCATCAGGAAACTCACCCGCAATGGCTTCAAACACATCTAATGGTGAAATCAAACCTTGAATATTACCAAACTCATTCGTGACTAAAACCAGTGAACCTTTTGAAGTACGCAAAGTATGAATTGCATCAATCACCTTCATTTTTTCAAAAATAAAAATTGGGCGCTGACGCTTCAATAACGCTTGCAATTGTTCAGGTTCATCCAAAGCATCTATTAGCTCTTTTGCACGTACAATCGTTACGACTTTATCTAACTGACCACGACATACAGGAAATAAACTATGTGGCACAGACAAAATTTGATTTCGAATACTCTCAGCATCATCCTCTAAATTTACCCAAGAAATTTGATTTCGAGGTGTCATAATAGAGGCAACACTACGTTCAGCAAGTGTTAAAACCCCTCCCACCATATAACGTTCTTCATCTACAAAGGCTTTTTTCGCTTCTATGGTTTCAGGCGATGCTGACACATCTGTATCTAACTTACTTCCCATAAGCTTTAAAATAGAATCTGCTGTACGGTGACGTAAAGGAATTTTTGCTTTATGTTTTTCAGCATTTCGGTTACTAAATTGGTTAAATGCTTCGATTAAAATCGCAACACCAATACCTGAATAGATATACCCTTTTGGAATATGGAAACCAAAACCTTCTGCAATTAGACTAATACCAATTAACAATAAGAAACTTAAACATAGAATGACAACAGTTGGATGTCTATTTACAAATGCAGTTAATGACTTTGAAGCCAACAACATCACAGCCATAGCAACAACCATAGCAACCATCATCACATAAATATTATCCACCATACCAATGGCAGTAATTACAGAGTCTAAAGAGAACACTGCATCTAAAATGACGATTTGAGCAACAACAGCTGTAAAACTTGCATAGACAACATTACTGGTGACATGAACTTCTGGCTTGCCTTCCATTTTTTCATGTAATTCTGTCACGGCTTTATAGACTAAGAAAAGTCCGCCAAATAAAAGAATTAAATCACGACCTGAGAAGGTCTTATCGAAAACCGTAATAAGAGGTTGAGTTAACGTAACTAACCATGAGATTGCAAATAACAATCCTAAACGCATGATTAAAGCGAGAGAAAGACCAATAACACGTGCTTTATCACGTTTTTCAGGCGGTAATTTTTCAGCTAGAATGGCAATAAATACGAGGTTATCAATACCTAAAACAATTTCTAAAACAATTAGAGTGAGTAGACCTACCCAAATACCAGGATCTAATAAAAATTCCATTATTAGATCTCCTGCTCTTTATTCTTATTCATTATACAAAACTTAAATTTTAACCTACACGGCGACGGATCCATGAATGAGACCTTTTCAACTATATTGCTCTTAATTATGCACAATCTAGATATTTTGTAATTATTTTTTTTATTATTTTACAAATAAAAATAAATTTCGTGTTTTATCACCAAATTAAAATTCAAAAAAATAAATAGTTTCATTTAATTAAATAAGTAAAATTGATTTAGAATGATCTAATATTTTATTTCAAGCCCTTGTATTCTAATTCTATAAATTTAATAAATATATGTGTTTTTATTTTTTATGACATTTTAGACAGAAATTTTTGTTTGTAAAGCCAAGTCTAAGAGTACCTTTTTTTAATTAAAATATCACACGAACATGATTGATATTTCACCCACATTATTTTAATGAAGTATTCATGTATAAGTGAAGTAAATCACTCTATTATATGAATAATTTTTTAAATAGCGTAAGTGTACGGTATCTAGGCTGAAACAAACCTAAACCCTATATAGAAATATTAAAATAGCTTATGAATGGGATTAATTTTAATACATACCCCTCATTAAAATTAGATAAATAGCCAAAAAGCAAAACAAGAACAGTACACTAAAAACTGGACTTGAAAGATCAAACAATAGCAAAACTATTGAAATTCTTGTGCTGAGTTATTTAGTCCAGAAAGTAAGCATCATGCAATATGCTACTTAAAATTAAGTTCAAATGACAAATGATTAAACTCAAAAATGATAAATTTATACTTACACTAAGTAACAGAGTTTAAACAATTATAAAGTAAAACTTCATAGTATTTCTTTATTTTTAGCATTATTTGTTTATTTTTGTATTGATTTTAGGTGTCAATTTACAATACTATTACAATTGTTATTACATCTGGTTAATAATTAGAAAAAACAAGGAATCTTTTTGATGACCAAAAAATATTCAAAATTTTTACCAACAACTGATAATTTTAATTTGGAAAATTTTCCATATTACTGGATTACACAAGTTCATTCTCAGTATGTACTTAATGTTGACCATGCCTTAAAAAAGTATGGTGTAGATAATTCTAGACGTCGTTTATTATTAGCACTTGAGTCTAAACCAGACGCAAGTGTTTCTGAACTATCAGACATGATTGTTTCAAAAATGTCGACCACAACTAAAATTGTCTATCGATTAAAAGATGAAGGCTTAGTTAATACCTATTCTTGCAGTCAAGATGCACGTATTACACGAGTAAACTTAACCGACTCTGGTCGACAAATGACAATTAAAATCAATGATTTAATGAGTGTTGTTTTAGAGCAATCTTTTGAAGGTTTAACCCCACTTCAAATTGAAAAAATGATGGAAAGTTTGAAACATATTTTTAAAAATTTATCACGTTAATTTATAAAGCGCTCTGCTTTATAAATCATCAAACATGTTTAACTGTGGAGAGTTTTTTGCTTGACGTTGTTGGGGACAATAAAAGCACTCAAACTCCTCCACAGGAAAACCCTGCATAAATGTCATAATATTTGGGTTTTTCCATGCAAGCCATTGCTCGATTCTTTCATGCGGAATGACAACGACTGAACGCTTAATATTACCTGGTTCATGAAACTCTTTCATCATTGCATGATCTATAGCATCCATTGTAATCATACAAGTTGAACGGATAACTTCTTCATTTAGCTTGGTAATTTCATACAATGCTGCAATAAAAAATGCCTGACCATCTTTACGTCGCACACCCCAACGCTGTGCTTTTCCATGAATATATTTAGCTTCATAAAATTCGGTCACAGCAATTAGACCTAATTTTGATTTTAGTAAGGCATCACGAAAACTTGCTTTTTCAAGCAATGTTTCATTGCGTGCATTATAAGTGTGCTTTGCAATATCACGGTTTTCTGCCCATTTAGGAATCAATCCGAAATTGACTAGACGCCATTCTAAACCTGTATCTGACTTAAATAATAAAGGGGTCTGAAAACTTGGATAGACCTCCTCCTGATATTCAAACGGAATTTTTGGTAATCCTAAATCATGAATTTGTTGTAAGGTTGCAGGCTTATAATTTGCACACATATTTTAAGCAGAACTCCATTGAACAAGCTGTCTTCATCAATCATGTATTAGGTCATTTTGTCTCATTTGCACAAAAATAATAATTTTCCATCATAAAAATGTAAAAAAATTAATTGACCTTTTATATGATTATTTAGTTTTATTTAAAAATAATTCAGTAAAAATAACCTTACAAGGCAACCTGACTAAAACCAATGTAGCGATATAAACCTTCAACACCTAAATCCATTTTATAAATTTGATAATCTTTAAATGTAGCTTGTGTTAATTCATTCAATATATGAAGTCCCTGCTCATCATGTGCATGAATTTCATCTACACTACGAGGCATCGTCTGTTCAAAAGCATCAGAGATAAATTCAAAACCTAAATCCATTGCAATAAATAAAGTATGCTCACAAGGCTGAATATATTGCTCTTGCGACCAGTCTAATACAGCATGCTGACAATGAGGGCATGTTACATTTTGTCCAGAATTATTTACGTCAATCAATTGAAAAGTCATTTTTAAAAGCACACAATAAAATTATAGTTTAAACGAGTTCAAAAAAATTTCGAATAGTCTACGGACTTTTACTTAATTTAAATCAATACATAAGGATGTTATGTCAACAATTGAGAAAGCTATTGCGCTTGCTGCAAAAAAGCATACAGGTCAACTTGATAAAGGTGGTCAACCTTATATTTTTCATCCACTCCGTTTAATGCTCAAAGTCCATCATCCTCAGCAGCAAATCGTTGCTGTTTTACATGATATTTTAGAAGATACTGATACAACCATTGTCGATTTAATTTCACTCGGGTTCAACCAAGATACAATCGATGCTATTCTAGCATTAACTAAAAAATCTGGAGAAACACGTATCCAAGCTGCTTATCGTGCAGCGAAAAACCCAATTGCAAAAATTGTTAAACTTGCCGATGTGATGGACAATATGGACTTAACACGTATTCCTCAGCCCACTCAACGAGACCTGCAACGTTTAGAGGAATATAAAAAAGTCTATGAAATACTGCAAAATAGCTAAATTTTAATGTGAAAAATATTGAAGCTTTATTAAAAAAAGCACTTAATCTACCCAATCAATCACAAACAGTTTAGTTGTTGACATTCATCAGCTAAATTCTTTTAGAATATATAATTACTGCAATTTTGGAAAATACATGCTCACCGATTTAGATGATTTTTATTGTTTTGCTTTAGTTGTTGAGCATGGCGGATTTAGTGCAGCAGAACGTGCAACTGATATTCCAAAATCAAAACTAAGTCGTCGTGTTTATAATTTAGAAGAAAATTTAAAAGTTAGACTGATTCAACGTAGTTCCCGACATTTTGCTGTCACTGAAATCGGGATGAATATTTATCGTTATGCTCAAGTCATGATGAATGCTGCCCAATCTGCGCATGATCTGGTTGACCACTTAAGTGCACAACCACGTGGCTTAATCAAAGTCAGTGTGCCTGTTTCAATTGCACAGAATGAAATTTCTCGTATTTTACCGCAGTTTTTAAAAGAATATCCTGAAATCAAAATTCAATTATTGGTCAGCAATCGTCGCGTAGATATCATCAATGAAGGGATTGATCTTGCTTTACGTGTACGCGACAACCTTGATGATGATCCAAATCTTGTATTGAGAAAATTTGAACGTATTGAGCAACATTTATTTGCAAGTCAAGCTTATTTAAATGAATTTGGTTCCTTAAAAAGTCCAGAAGATTTATCAGAGCATCGTATTTTAAGCATGATTGATGAACATTCAGAACAGCAAATTGTTTTATATGATGAGAATAATCATCAGAAAAAAGTGAAAGTTACGCCTATTGTCATGGGTTCAGACCTCATGATGTTAGCTAAACTTGCGAGTCAAAACTGTGGTGTAGTTTTATTGCCTGACTCAGTTGTTCAAGATTATGTTCGTTCTGGCGAATTGGTCAGAGTATTACCAAATTGGAAAGTTCCTCAAGGAATTTTTCATGCTGTTTATCCTTCTAGACGTGGTTTATTACCTGCGGTGCGTGTCTTTATTGATTATTTAGTTGAACATTTAACAAAAAGATAGCTTTTCATTCAGCTAAACTCAGTTTATTGCAGCTAATTTGGCTAATCTTTGTTACCATTCTATCTGCTTTAAACTTGTATCCTTTACTTTTATGACTTCAACTTATCAGCTTCAGCTCGATGCTAAAATTGAGCGTATTCACAATCAATTTAGCAAATTTAATCCACCTGAATTGGAAGTTTTTGCTTCTCCTGAAAAAAATTTCCGTATGCGTGCAGAGTTTAGAATTTGGCATACTGAAGATGATATGTTCTATGCCATGTTTGAACGTGATGCAGACCAGCAAAAAGTTGTTGTCAGAATTGATGAATTTCCAATCGCCGATCAAAGTATTAATGATTTAATGCCGATTTTATTGGCAGAACTTAAAGCGCATGAGCTTTTATCAAAACGCCTTTTCGAGGTTCATTTTCTTGCAACGCTCAATGGTGAAATGCTGGTGTCATTGGTTTATCGTGTCCCACTTCATGAAGAATGGGAAACTTTAGCCAAGCAACTTGCTGACAAGCTTAAAATCAAAATTGTTGGGCGTAGTCGTGGTCAAAAGGTTATTTTAAGTGATGAGTTTGTTGTAGAAGAATTACAAGTATTTGACCGAAAATTTAAATACAAACAAATTGAAAGTAGTTTCACTCAGCCCAATGCCCAAGTCTGCCAAAAAATGTTGCAATGGGCTTGTAATGCTGTAGAAAACTCGCAACAAGACTTATTAGAACTCTATTGTGGCAATGGTAACTTCACACTTCCATTATCGCTACATTTTAATCGTGTACTTGCAACAGAATTAGCAAAATCATCCGTTTATGCTGCACAGTGGAATATTGAGCAGAACCAAATTGATAATATTCAAGTCGCTCGCCTTTCTGCTGAAGAGTTTACCCAAGCTTATCAAGGTGAACGTGAATTCCGTCGTTTACAAGAAGCTGAAATCGATATTTCGAGTTATCAATTTGAAACTGTATTTGTTGATCCTCCACGCGCAGGCATTGATTTAGAGACGTTAAAACTACTGCAAGGGTTTAAACGTATTCTTTATATTTCATGTAATCCAGATACATTATTTGAAAATTTAGAAGTTTTAACACAAACACATAAAATTCAAAAATTTGCATTATTTGACCAATTTCCATATACACATCATGTCGAATCTGGGGTCTTGCTCGAAAAGATTTAAACAATTTATTTCAAAGTTAAGCTAGGCTACATTGATGTAGCCTATTTTCCAAACAACAATATTCACATTGCTTATCAATGGCTTAATTTTTTAATCCTAAAAAAGCTGTCATCATTCCGTTAAATTTCTAATTTATAATCGTTAAAATTCGTGCTTTTTATTCAAGCTAGACCTTAGCATAGCTTGTATTTTATTTTAAACCCTCTATATTTCAAGCTATGTTTGGTTGCATTAGAAGGCTCTATGAGTTTTTGGCAAAAGCTGTTTACAAAAGATGCGCAGCAAAATGAGCATAAAAATCAAATTGCTTGCGTGGAAAATGATTGCTCTTGTAAATCCAATGATCAGCTTCTTTTGGCTTTATCTAAAGCGAAAGATGAAGATACTATTTTGGGTATTAAAAAAGTTCTCATATCTCGAGGCTTCAGTCGTAAAGAGCTAAACGAACTTCAACATCCACCTATTCAATAGTCATGGATGATACAAAAAGGCATTCTCATGAATGCCTTTTTTAATATTTCGCTGCATTTTATAACAAGACATCTTCTAAAAGTGCTGTTAACATCATAAACGCATAACAAAATATTCATGTATTTGAAGCTTAAATCGAGAATTAACAATGAAAAAAATCTTTTTAGCACTGACAGCGATTAGTATTATTCTAAGTGGATGCAGCAGCAATAAAATGCCAAAAGAATGTGAAGAATCATGGCAACACATTGAAAAAATGGCAAAAACCAGTGGTATCTCTGAAGAAGCAATCAAAAATCAGAAAAAGGCTTTTGAAGATGAAGTCAATAAAATGAGTAAAGAAGAAGCGACTGAAGTATGTAAAACACAAACAGCTATTTTGGGTATGGTGAAATAAATTTTTAAGATTTCTATAAGTGCAAATTTGTACTTTATCTAAGTCTAAACCCTAAATATGTTATTGCGCTCAAATAAAAAACCCTGACAAGTCAGGGTTTTTTTATCGCTTACAGATTAGTCACCTGTATAACCTTTCAATTTCAAGCGGTAAGCATGAAGCAATGGCTCTGTATAGCCTGATGGCTGCTCAGCACCTTTAAACACTAAGTCATAAGCTGCTTGATAAGCAAAACCATCGAAGCTTGGTGCCATTGGTGTATAAAGCGGATCGTTTGCATTTTGCTCATCCACGATCTTCGCCATACGCTTAAATACTTCTTCAACTTGTTCTTTAGTCACAATACCATGACGTAACCAGTTAGCAACGTGTTGAGAAGAAATACGAAGTGTCGCACGGTCTTCCATCAAACCAACGTTGTTAATATCGAGAACTTTTGAACAACCTACACCTAAGTCAACCCAACGAACAACATAACCCAAAATACCTTGTAAGTTATTTTCAAGTTCTTTGGTTTTCTCTTCATCAGTCCAATTTGTATCTGTCGCTAGAGGAGGAGTTAACAAATCATCTAGAGATAATGGCTCAGTTTTCAATAACTCTTGTTGACGAGCTGAAACATTACATTGGTGATAATGAATTGCATGAATGACTGCACCAGATGGTGATGGAACCCATGCACAGCTTGCGCCAGCTTCAGGATGCTCAATTTTAGTTTTGTACATGTCTAAAAGCATATCTGGCTTAGGCCACATACCTTTACCAATCTGTGCTTTACCACGTAAACCAGCTTGAAGACCGATCATCACGTTACGGTTTTCATAAGCAGGGAACCAGATTTGACCTTTCACTTCGCCTTTACGAACGAATGGACCTGCTTCCATAAATGTATGGATTTCGTCACCTGTACGATCCATGAAACCTGTATTAATAAAGATCGTACGATCTTTTGCTTGCGCGATACAATTTTTCAAGTTTACAGAAGTACGGCGTTCTTCGTCCATAATTCCGATTTTTAACGTTTTTGCAGGTAAACCCAATGCTTGTTCAGCACGTTCAAATAACTCAACCGCAAAAGCAACTTCTTCAGGACCATGCATTTTTGGTTTTACGATATACATAGAACCTTTACGTGAATTCTTGTTCTCATTTTCACCTTTAATGTCAGCGAAAGTCAATAATGGTGTAATTAATGCATCCATGATTCCTTCGTAGATTTCAGCACCATCTACAAGGATCGCAGGATTCGTCATTAAATGACCTACGTTACGAAGAAGCATTAAAGAACGACCGTGAAGCTTAGTTTCACCGCCAATCAAGTTTTTATGCGTACGGTCTTTATTTAATGTACGAGTAACCGTTTTGCCATTTTTCTCGATTGATTCTTCTAAAGTACCTTTCATCAAGCCTAGCCAGTTACGGTAGCCTTCTACTTTTTCTTCAGCATCAACCGCAGCGATTGAGTCTTCTAAATCTTGAATGGTTGTAACAGCAGCTTCGAGTACCAGATCTTTGACACCTGCCGCATCAGTTTTACCAATCGGGCTTGTTGCATCAACTTCAATAATAACGTGTAAGCCATTATTTAAAAGTACAATTTCATTTGGAGCAGATGGCTCACCATTGAAACCAACAAATTGTGATTCTTTTGCTAAAGTTGTTGTAGTACCATCTTTTAGGCTCACAACAAGTTTATTGCCGTCCACTGCATATTTAGTCACATCTGTATGTGAACCCGTTGCGAGTGGGAAAGTTTCATTTAAGAAGTTTTTTGCAAATGCAATAACTTTGTCGCCACGAACTGGGTTATAGCCTTTACCTTTTTCTGCGCCATCTTCTTCTGAGATCACGTCAAAACCGTAAAGTGCATCGTATAAAGAACCCCAACGCGCATTGGCAGCGTTTAAGCAGTAACGTGCATTACGTACTGGTACAACCAATTGTGCACCTGCGAGTAAGGCAATTTCTTCATCGACATTTTCTGTCGTGATTTGGAAATCTTCTACTTCTGGTAATAAGTAGCCAATTTCTGTAAGGAAAGCTTTGTAAGCTTCGAGTTCAAATTTATTGTCGCGGTGCCATTGATCAATTTTAGCTTGAATATCGTCACGCTTAGCCAATAGTGCTTTATTTTTTGGACTAAGATCGACAACAACTTGCTCAAAATCTTTCCAGTATTTTTCACTGTCTAAACCAGAGCCTGGTAAAGCTTCATTTTCGATAAAATCGTAGAGTTCTTTAGCAATCGCTAACTTGCCTTTTTGAATACGTGCAGTCATTGTCTTTCCTGATATTGCTACTTTTTATAACAAGAGATTCTTAGTATACCTATTTATACTTTGCTGAATAGTAATATCACATTCCTAAATAGTAAGCATTTTAATTTGAATACATACCAACATCATTCAATTAAATACAGTTTTAAGATGCAAATAACATCAACAATTTGAATACCCTTTCCACAGTGTATAAAGTTTTTAAAATGTCGAAATTAGACTTAAGTGCCAAAAGGTCATTTATTTGATCATTTTAATATCTATATACTTTTTCTCGTCTTTGATTAAGCCATGAAAAACAAAGAATGTCGACAAAAGCCTGTAAATAATCATTTCACATTTCCATAAAAAAGCACTCTTTCGAGTGCTCTTTTTAATCTTATTCAACTTGTAATTCTTTTGCCTGAATCTGTCGATGTGCAGACTGCAAGTACTCATCTGACTGCATTTCTAACAAACGTGAACGGGTACGTTCTATTTCAAAAGCAAGCTTTTCGCCTTCATAAATCTCAATAATAGAGTCCGTAGAAGTCAATAATAATTTCACTCCACGATCATAAAATTCATCGACCAGATAAATGAAACGGCGCGTACCTTCCGATAAATTATCATCCAAATGCGGCACATTACTAACCAAAACTGTATTATAAATATTGGCAATTTCAATAAAGTCAGATGGACTACGTGGTTTCATACAAAGTTCACGGAATTCACACCACAAAACATCTTCTGTATGTCCAAGCGTTTCGACTTCACGATTATTAATGATGATCGAATCTTTAGAGATGGTTTGTGACAATACTAAAGCATTAAAGCGTTCAGCCATCCATGTTTTATTTTCATTATTTAAAGGTGACTTAAACAATTGCGCTTGTTTTAATACACGTAAACGATAATCTACCCCTGCATCAACATTTAAAATGACACAATTTTTCTTCACCATTTCAATCGTTGGAATAAAACGATCACGATGAATACCATTTTTATATAAACCATCAGGTGCAATATTTGATGTTGCAATCAATGTGATGCCACGTGTAAATAGCTTTTGAAATAAATCACTGAGAATCATTGCATCTGTTACATTTGACACAAAAAACTCATCAAAACAAATCACCACTGCATCTTTGTAAATTTGATCTGCAACTAAATCGAGTGGATTACGCTGACCAGAAAGTTTATTTAACTCTTTATGTACAAACTGCATAAAGTGATGAAAATGCATACGTGTTTTTCGACGAAATGGAATTGATTCAAAAAACTGATCCATTAGCCATGTTTTACCACGTCCCACACCGCCCCACATATACACCCCTTTTGGTGCTGTTTGACGACGAAAGCGACGAAAAGCCTTTTTAGAAGCTTTATAACGGCTTAGTAACTCTTGCCAAACACGATCTAGCTCATGCACTGCTTGCGCCTGTGCTTCATCGGGTAAAAACTGCCCAGATGATAAAGCCTGAGCGTAACGTTCCGCAGGAGATAAAGGCGTAAATGCGGTGCTGTGTGCTGTTTTTTTGTCTAACATATTACTTTAATACTTTTAGGGGCTAATGGAAGTATAGCGAAAATTAGAATTTGATAAATAAGACTTTGTCATTAATTCATTCTTGCTATACGTAAACTTAGGCTATTTGCCATATTGGCGTGGACTTTGCCCAAACCAACGTTTAAATGCATGATTAAATGCCGCAGGCTCAGAATATCCCAACAATTCAGCAATCATTTCTATTGAATATTCTTTATATTCAATCAGACGCAATGCTTTATGTTTGATTAATTGCTCACGAATCATTTTGTAACTGGTGTTTAATTGTTGCAGTTGATGACGTAAAGTACGCTCTGGTAAATTTAAAGCCTGTGCAGTTTCTGCCATCGTTGGCATAACACCTTGCTGTAACTCTAAATAATCATTTACACGTTGAATTAACACTGGAACCTGATGTTCAACTGCACTTAAACGTTGAATCTCCTCTATACACTTCACCTCATAAACACGATGCGTTATTGGGTCAGCAGATGAAATTTTGACATCTATAACATATTTATCCAACCAAAATGCAGCCGATGGACAATCAAAATGCAAATTTGATCCATAGTAATGATAAAACTCTTGTAATGTGTCAGGATCTTCTGGTTGTTTAAATGGTAACTCAACACGTAAATCAGGAACAATTAAACCCATCATTTTATAAATATCTTGCAAAAATTTATAAGTTCCTGAAATTTCACATTGGGCACGTAAAAGCCCCATTTCAGATTTTAGATCAACGGGCTGATAACTTAAAGCGACCTGATGTTCATTTTCAATGGTATCTAAAACTCCATATAAATGCGTTAAGCCCTGAAATCGAATACCATTTTTGATTGCATCACCAATACTATTACACGTTACTAATAACATTAATAATGGACCATAACCTGCAAGAGCATAATGCTGCCCAATAAACAATCCTGTTTCAGGCTGTACACCTTGACCAATAATTTTTTGAATATCCCACTCTAAGCTCGGATGAATAATTGAACTTGGATCTAGAGCATCGGATTGAATTCCAATACTCGCAAGGCGTTCATCCACATCAATACCTGCATTACGCATACCTTGAATTAAATACATTAAGCCGAGTATTGATCTTTTCATCATATCTACAATATTTTTCACTGTTTGTTTTTTACTATATTCTTGAACTTTTTTAAATTGCCGATTTGATCAATTTTTTTGTTTGTTGAATCATGTCTGTTTTTTAAAAATTCAGTTAAGCTCAACTAAAATCAAAAGAATAGGTTTTAAAATATGTGTGCAGCAAACGCGAATCATAAACCCACTCAAAAAACTCAAATTGCGATTATTGGTGCAGGTTTTGGCGGCTTAGCTATGGCTATTCGTCTATTACAAGCCAATATCCATGACTTTATTATTTTAGAAAAAGCCGATGATGTTGGTGGCACATGGCGTGAAAATCAATATCCTGGTGCTGCCTGTGATGTCCAATCTCATATGTACTCGCTCTCTTTTGCACCTAAAAAAGATTGGTCTAAACGCTATGCTGAAGCACCTGAAATTTTTGATTATATTCAGGATCTTATTAAAGAATATGAACTTAAAAAATATATTCAGTTTAAGCAAGAAGTTATTTCAACCACATATAATGAACAACAAGGTCATTGGCATTTAGTATTAAACAATGGGCAAAAAATAGAAGCACAATTTGTTATTTTTGCCTCGGGTCCTTTACATGTACCACAAATTCCAAAAATTAAAGGTATTGAAAAGTTTAAAGGTGAAGTTTTTCACTCCTCACAATGGAACCACAAATATAACCTTAATCAAAAGAATGTTGCATCTATTGGAACAGGTGGCAGTGCCATTCAATACATTCCAGAAATTGCTGCAAAAGTTAAAAATCTTTACGTTTTACAACGTACTGCTGCATGGGTTATTCCACGCGACGAACGCGCTTATAATGCATTAGATAAACATTTATTTAAACGCTTCGAATGGTTTAGAAAACTACATCGTGCACGTTTGTATTGGTCAAATGAGTCTCGTGTTGTTCCTATTGTACAACCTAAGATTATGAAATATGGTCAAAAACTAGCGGAAGCTTTTATTAAATTCCAAGTGAAAGATAAATCTATTGCTAAAAAATTGACTCCTAACTATGTGATGGGATGTAAACGCATCTTGATTTCCAATAAATATTTTCCAACTTTTAATCGTGAAAACGTGGAATTAATGACTGATGCCATTCAAGAGCTTACTGAAAACAGTATCATCATGAAAAATGGTCAAGAACGCCAAATTGATTGTTTAATTTATGGCACAGGCTTTATTACTGACCCACGTATTTATCTAAAATCATTTGAATGTTACGGTTTAAATGGCATTGAACTCAAAGATGCATGGAAAGATGGTGCAGAAAGCTATTATGGTGTGACCACTAAAAACTTTCCTAACTTATTTCAGTTGTTAGGACCAAATACGGTACTTGGGCATAATTCTGTTATTTTTATGATTGAATCTCAGGTCAATTATATTTTACAGCTTATTCACCTTGTCAACAAAACCAAGACCCAAGCGATTGTCATTAAACCAGAAGTGCAAGACCAATTTAATGATCAAGTACAAGCGCAGCTCAAAGGTACCGTTTGGCAGTCAGGCTGTGTTAGTTGGTATCAACAAGATGGTGGGAAAAACTTCTCACTTTGGCCAACGTATACATGGAAATTTTGGATGCAAACTCGAACTGCAAATCCAGCAGATTATTTACTCTTAGGTAAAAAACAAATGTCAAACAAAAATTCACGTGCTGCATAAAACTTTGGCTATAATGGGTAAATACTGATTATTTACCCATTTTTATGCAATCTCTTTGGCTTATCTTTCAACTTTTATTTTGCTTATTTTTAGGCTTTATTTTAGCACGACGCTTACCTCAGTGGCTCGAAAAAATAGCTTTCAAAGTGTTGCCTTATTTTACTTATATCTTACTGGTTGCGATTGCAATTGAGTTTGCTCAAACCTTGCATACTATTGCTCAACCTGCACAAATTCTCAGTGATGCTATTACCATTTCTTTAGCAACTTCTGCTGGTGCATTTATCTGTTGTTATATTTTATTTAAATTAATTGGCTTTCAACCGACTCAAGGTCGTGTATCTAGTGAACTCCTCATTGGTTCTCTAATTAATATTAGTTATGCTTTTATTGCGATCGCATTTGGCTATGGATTATCTGAGTTATTTTCAGCATTTGATTATCAATTACACATTAGTTCATGGTATTTGTTATTAATTTTTATGATACTGATTGGTTTAGATTTAGCCTATTCTCCTCTTGATCGCTCATGGCTCAATTGGAAGATTATGTTAGTACCTATTGGCTGTATTATTGGTTCAATTATTGGTGCAGTTGTATGCTCATTACTCATCAACAACATTAATCTCAAAGACTTAATCATGCTTTCTCAAGGATATGGCTTTTACTCCATGACAGGTATTGTCGTTACTGAGTTGAAAAATGCACATCTTGGCAGCATTGCACTAATGAATGACTTATTTAGGGAAATTTTTGCTATTTTAGCGATGTATATCATCGGCTGGCGCTATCCACGCTCTGCAATCTCAACCGCAGGGGCAACAGCAATGGATGTGACTTTACCTATGGTTAAACAGGCATGTGGCAATGAATTTATTCCTCATGCAATGGTAAGTGGCTTCGTGTTATCTATACTTGCGCCTATTGCTGTGAGTATTTTAGCAGCGTTATAAGTCTTCGCGCTCATATTCAGCTAGAGAATAACGAATATTGATCACTCGATTTTATTTAATCTCTAACTGACAAAGCGCAGTATCTAAACTAGGCTTTTTTGGAAAAATGATCATTTTGTTCACAGCGTGTTTATAAATTTTAAGCATCTCATGTTGAGCAATGATTATTAAGATCTCATTCATCGATTGACGCAAATGTGACTGCACACAAAATTCCTTCATCGCCTGATTATAAATTCTTTGTTTATACAATTCTTGGCACACAGGTATAAGCACTAACATTAACAGCAAAACAATAAAAATAGATTTATTTTTAGTCATTATTTTTCCTTTTTATTTTGACAAATAATCTCGATAGTAATCGTATTATATTTATGTCATTATGATTTTGATGAGTTTTTTATAAATTATTTGCTTATTTGTAGCGTGTAATCACAAAACAAAAATTAAATAAGTATTTTCATTTAAAGGAGAAAAATAAGTGGATTTAATTGCAGGTGCTAACACGATAGTTCCTACGACTGCATTAACATTAGAAATTCAAGTTTTCGGCATTGACTCAACAGCCTTAGATTTCAGCGCTTATAGCCTCGCTACACAAACGAACAAAGTACGTGGCGATGATGATATGATTTTTTATGGGCAATTAAATAATCAAAATCATTCCATCTATTTAGAACAAAAATCCATTATTTCATTTCATCTACAGCTACATAAAATTGATGCACAAATCCATAGAATTGCAATTTGTGCAACACTAGCAAATGAACAATTAAATTTTTCAAATATCTCTCATCTCCTTTTAAAAGTGAAAAATCAACAACAAACTTTAGCACAGGCTAAAATTATTGGACAAAATCATCGTGAAGTTGCACTTATTTTAGGAGAATTTTACCGTTATAAAGAACTCTGGAAATTTAAAATGATCGCACAAGGCTTTAATGGTGGACTGAAGCCTCTAGCTGAGCATTTTGGTGTTGAAATTGCAGATGAACAACTGACTCATATTGACCCGACTCCCCCAGCACATGTAGAACCACCAAATACTTCATCCGAGCAAGCAACTACAAGTCATATTTTAAAAGACATTTTTAGTGCTCCACTCAAAGCCTTAGAAAAAAGAAAACATATAAAAGAGTTTCAAAAACAACTCCTACAAATTTTTGCAACACACAATATCAGCCCACAAAACCAACAACAACTTATTGAATTTTGTACAGATAAAAATATTACTTTAGCTGATGCTTTGAACTATTCTGAACAAGAAATTAAAAGCTTTTTATTACAAGTCTCGCAACATAAATCAAAACAACAAATCATAGAATGGGCACAGTTTCTACAGGTACCACAAAATACTTTAGAACAAGCCTTAATCATGCTACGCCAAGCCAATGAAGTTAAGTTTGTCAATATGCTCAAAACTGCTTTAGCGGATGGCATACTGAGCAATCAAGAAATAGAAAAATTGACACAATTTGCAACACTGCACCAATTAAATAGTAAAGAGTTAGTACAACGTGCCAAAAATGCTATCGAAGATTTCTTTAATTTTACACTTGCTTCTCTTATTTTTGATGGCACTATTTCACATGAAAATGAATTATTGATTAAAAAATTATGCCAATTTCTACATCCTGAACCAACACTTCTCAAGCAAATTAATCGTACAATTTCCATAGCGAAACAGATTACACAAATTAAACAAGGTCAAGTAAATACAATTCAAACCACCGAAATTATTGTCAAAAATTCTGAGTTTGTTTATCTACATCAAAAAAAAGTAGGTATTCAAGCAACCAAAAAAGAATATGTTGTTGGTGACTTATTTATTACGAGTGAGCGGATTATATTTAAAGCAAGTACAGCTTTTGAGCTTCTTATTTCAAATATTATTGCTGTTGAAATTCTTTCTGAATATATTGAAATTATAGCAAAAACCAAAAAAGGTTCAGGTAAATATCATATTGGCAAAGATTCAAATATTGTTGAAGCTTATATTGAATACGCAATTAAAAGATTTCATCGACAGTTAGACTTTTCACAAAGTTCAGGTAACACCCGACATATTCCACAAAATATTAAAAATGCAGTATGGCAAAAATGCCAAGGTAAATGTGTACAATGTAGTTCAAGTGCTTATTTAGAATTTGATCATATTATTCCATTTTCTAAAGGTGGTTCTAACTCAGAAAATAATTTACAGATTTTATGTCGAAAATGTAATTTAGAAAAAAGTAATCAAATTTAATTTTTATAGATTTTAAATCACGATCCACATTGAATCGTGATTTAAATATTTAGTACATTACAATGTTGCCAAAATATCTTTTAAAGTTTGGCTTGGATTTTCTGATTGAGTAATTGGGCGACCAATCACTAAATGCGTAGAGCCATCAAGCATCGCTTGTTTAGGCGTTACAATACGCTTTTGATCATCTGCATTAGAACCTGCTGGTCGAATGCCTGGTGTCACTAAAGAAAAGTTTTGCCCCAATGTTTCACGCAACATTTTTGCTTCTTGTGCAGAACATACTACACCATCCAAACCACTGTCTTTAGTCAATTGAGCTAAACGTTGAACTTGCTCAAAAGGCTCAATATCTAAGCCAATATCACGTAAGTCTTCACGCCCCATAGAAGTTAAAACAGTAACCGCGATCAACTGTGTATTATAATTACCAGCCTTTAAACGCTCTACACAAGTTTCCATCATTTTGCGACCACCAGAAGCATGAACATTCACCATCCATACGCCCATGTCGCCAGCAGCACATACAGCTTGTGCTGTAGTATTTGGAATATCATGAAATTTTAAATCTAAAAATACTTCAAATTTACGATCATGCAAAGCTTTGACTATACTTGATCCTTCATGAGTAAATAGCTCTTTACCCACCTTTACCCGACAAAGTGATGGATCCAATTGATCAGCAATTTTTAGTGCGTCATATTGGCTTTTAGCATCTAAGGCAACAATAATACTCAAGGGGTTCTTTCCATCACAACAAGATGGCTTATTATAAGGATAATCAAGAGCTGCACAAAGCCTTAATCTTCTTTAATGCAGATATAATGTATGATTAGTTAAAATAATGAGACCCTCAATCTTTCATTATTTTAAATGATTGAGGATCTATAGCATTATAATGATTTAAAGTTTTTTATCTTGTGCGTATACATCCATCACTGTTTTTTCATGGCGTACACTTGCTGCTGCCTCAGCGGCTGCCAATTGAGCACTTTGAATTTGCTCTTTACGTAAATGGTCAATGTCTTTGCGCAATCTCTTAATTTCCCAAGCATTTTGAAATACACGGAAAATCTGCACACCAACCAATAGTCCAAGCACAACACCGAGTACTAAGGTTAGTAATAACAATAAGCCTAAACGCATTGCAGGAACTTGGGTAAACAATAAGTCCACAGGCAGTTCAGCTGGATTTTGTAAAACCAATGCTAACGCATAGCCAAATATTACTAACAGTAATGCTACTAAGAAATAGCGCATAATCACCCCATTTTCGAATTTTTATTTATTTGCAGATTCGTTTACTGCGTCGCGTAATGCTTTACCAGGTTTGAAGTGTGGTACTGCTTTAGCTGCAACTTCTACTGATTTGCCTGTCTTAGGATTACGACCTACACGTGGCTCACGGTGATGTAGAGCAAAACTACCAAATCCGCGAATTTCAATACGATCATCAGACGAAAGCGATGCAATCATTTGATCAATCATAATCTTAACAGCTTCTTCAACCAATGGCTCAGCCAAGTGTGGGTTTTTAAGTGCAATTCTTTCTATTAAGTCAGATTTGTTTAATGCTTCAGTTGTCATCTACGACCTCAATTAATTTGAATGCTATTTAGCTTGCTTTAAATAATATCCTTTTTAAATACAAAAAGGTAGCGCAGTGATCGTATACTACGCTACCTTTTACAGTATTTGTATAAAAAGTATTAATTAATTACATTTAATAATACTTTTTAACAACACCTCTTAGTGATTCATTTGAGCTTTGATCAAATCACCGATCGTTTTAGGACCGTTGTCTTGAGCAGTTGTAGCAGTTTTTAAGCTTGCTACAGCTTCTTTCTCTTCAGCTTCGTCTTTCGCTTTGATAGACAAGTTGATAGAGCGAGATTTACGGTCAACGTTGATGATTTTCGCTTCAACTTCTTGACCAACTTCTAAGAATTTAGTTGCATCTTCAACGCGATCGCGGTTGATTTCAGATGCTTTCAAAGAAGCTTCAACTTCGTCAGCTAACTTAACAGTTGCGCCTTTAGCGTCAACAGCTGTTACAGTACCTTTAACCAAAGCACCACGTTCGTTAGCAGCTAAGAAGTCATTGAATGGATCACTATTCAATTGCTTAACGCCAAGGCTGATACGGTTACCTTCAGCATCTACAGATAAGATAACTGCTTCAACTGTGTCACCTTTCTTGTAACGACGGATAGCTTCTTCGCCTTGTTCGTTCCAAGAAATATCAGATAAGTGAACAAGACCGTCGATACCACCAGCTAAACCGATGAAGATACCAAAATCAGTGATTGATTTGATTGTACCAGAAACTTTTTCGCCTTTCTCATGAGCTTTAGCAAACTCTTCCCATGGGTTAGCACGAGTTTGTTTGATACCAAGAGAAATACGACGACGTTCTTCATCAACTTCAAGAACCATAACATCAACTTCGTCACCAATCTGAACAACTTTAGATGGGTGGATGTTTTTGTTAGTGTGGTCCATTTCTGAAACGTGTACTAAACCTTCAACGCCTTCAGCGATTTCAGCGAAACAACCGTAGTCAGTTAAGTTAGTTACACGCGCTTTAACGATAGAACCTTTAGGATAACGGTTCATGATCGCTAACCATGGATCTTCGCCAAGTTGTTTAAGACCTAGAGAAACACGGTTACGTTCTTTGTCAAATTTAAGTACTTTAACAGTAACTTCTTGACCCACTTCAACAACTTCTGAAGGGTGTTTGATACGTTTCCAAGCCATATCTGTGATATGTAGAAGACCATCAATACCACCAAGGTCAACGAATGCGCCGTAGTCAGTAAGGTTTTTGATTGTACCAGTAACTGTTTGACCTTCTTCCAATTGAGAAAGAAGCGCTTCACGGTCAGCTGAAGATTCAGCTTCCATTACTGCACGACGAGATACAACAACGTTGTTACGTTTAGCATCAAGTTTGATGACTTTGAATTCTAACTCTTTACCTTCAAGGTGAGTTGTATCACGGATAGGACGCGTGTCTACAAGTGAACCAGGTAAGAACGCACGAACTGGACCGATGTCAACAGTGAAACCGCCTTTAACCTTACCAGAGATAACACCAGTAACGATTTCGCCGTCTTCAAAGATTTTTTCAAGTTTAGTCCAAGTTTCAGCACGTTTTGCTTTTTCACGTGATAAAACTGTTTGACCCATACCGTTGTCAAGCGCTTCAACAACAACGTCTACTGTATCGCCAACTTGAACTTCAAGTTCACGTTGTTCGTTTAAGAATTCAGAGCGAGATACAACACCTTCAGATTTAAGGCCAGTATCAACAGTTACCCAGTCAGAATCGATACTAACAACGATACCTTGGATGACTGCACCCTTTTCAACGTTGAGGTTTAATTCGCTTTCTTCAAAGAGGGCTGCAAAAGATTCGGTCATGATATACCTAGAAAAGTCAGCGGTCTTGGATCAGACAAGGCCGGTTCAGTTAAGTCTCCACATAGTCCGTATAAAACTGATCAAGCTATGCTTCCACTAAATTTGTTAATTTGCTAATTGCGCATCGATAAAATCAGTCATCAATTTGAACACTTCATCAATGTTCAATTCAGAACTATCAATGATGTAAGCATCTTGAGCTGGCTTTAATGGAGCAACTGTACGCTCCATATCTCGCTTATCACGCGCTTGGATATTAGACAAAATATCGTTTATTTTAACATCCAAACCCATAGCCTGCAACTGTTTTACTCGGCGTGTCGCTCGTGATTCTGCTGAAGCAGTCAAATAAATTTTCGCTTGTGCTTCTGGAAAAATTGAGGTTGCCATATCACGACCATCTGCAACTAAACCTGGCGCTTGCGCAAAAGCACGTTGACGCTCAAAAAGTGCAGTTCTAAGTACAGGAATTGCTGCAACTTTTGAAGCAAACTCTCCGACCTGTTCGGTACGAATCGTTTCTGTCACATTTTCGCCATCTAGAAAAATTTGCGTCGTTGAGTTTATTTCTGTCATAAATTTAATATCTAAATTTTTTGCAATTTCTTCACATTGTTGCAATGTATTTTCTTCATTTAGAGCGTCTAATAAAGCTTTTTTATACAATGAAAATCCAAGTAGACGATAGATTGCGCCCGAATCCAATAAATGAAATTGATAATGCTCAGCAAGTTTTGCTGCTAATGTGCCTTTACCTGAACCACTTGGTCCATCAATCGTAATAATTTGAATGGTCATTGAACTTCCAATTAAACAGATTTTGCCAGTTTCTTAAAACCTAGTGTAATCGCAAGTTTAAGCTGTGCAAGTATTAATTTACTCACAAATGGCGCACGTGCTTGTAATTCAATCGTATAATCGACACGAGTTTTATTTTGCGCCAGTTCGGTAAATTCAAGAATACCAATATGATGTTTAATTAATGGATTATTAATTAATTTATACTCAATACGCTTATTTACATCAACCAATGTAATTTGCTCTTGAACAGGTTTAATTGGACCAAAACCCATACGACGAATTGAACCCAAACCATCAGGACGTTCAGGATCTGCTGAGTCTTTGACACGCACCACCTGAATTGGCGCAAATGCAATATTGTAGGTGGCGTGCTTGGACAGCAAGTCAAATACCTTGGCTACTGGTGCATTGAAATCTTGTTTTACTCGAATTGAATTCATTGTTGTGTTCCCTTTTTCATGATCAGATCCACCATTAAAATCACAGGCTCTGAACTGAACCTGTCATGGCATTTTTTTGACAATACAGATTGTCATATTATTCAGCGCTATTCTAGATTATTTTATCTGATCATTTAATGACTTTTGTTGTAACTTCAATTGTTTTTTTTGTTCACGGCGCATTTTAAAAAAATCAGACAGTTGCATCGTACATTGTGACTGCATACACCCGCCCTCAAACTCAAAACGATGGTTGTAATAGCCATCTGCCAGCAATTGTCGGCTGCTGACCAATGAACCAGCCTTGGGTTCTGTGGTTGCAAAGACCACCCGGGTCACCCGGGCATGAATCAAAGCCCCTACACACATGGTACACGGCTCCAATGTGACATAAAGCGTGGTGTTTTCAGGCAATCGATAATTTTCAATGGTTAGACAAGCTTGACGAATTGCTTGAATTTCAGCATGTGCAGTAGGGTCATGTGTTGAAATAGGTGTATTAAAACCTTGTCCAATGATTTTCCCATCACTCACTAAAACAGCTCCTACAGGGATTTCCCCCTGAGAAGCCGCAATAGCAGCTTGCTCGAAAGCAAACTGCATCCATTTTTCATCTTGTTTATTTTGTTCATCAATCATGGAATATTAAGCAATTACACCATATTGTCTTAATAAAACATTCCAACTTTCAACTGTTGTGATAGGTGGGTTCTTCGCCAATATGCCTTTTAAAGTCATACTTTCTGTCGGTTCCCATTCTGGTGATAAGTCTTTATCAACAAGACGTGCACGCACTCCTTCAACAAAGTCTGGATGACGAATTTTCCAATCAGAAATTTGCGCTTCTAATTCAAAAATTTCACTCCATGGATGCACTTGACGTCCCCATTGCCACAACAACCAAGTAATTGCTGCTGTGCTTGGCGAACCTTTTTGTAAGTTTTCACTCGCTTGACGTAGCCAATCACTACGCGCCTCACTCAATCCTACAATGGCTTCATAGTCTTGTTCAAAATTAATACCACGACAAACACTATGAATAACATCAAGAGAATTTTGCAACGGTCCAGGAGATACAGGTCGATGTAAACTATTTAGCGTATCATCTAATGCTCTAAAGTCCCCTGCTGGATAATGATCCCAATCAATATCAATTAATTTTTTTAATACAACATCACGTTGAGCATCACAAATATGCGTTGCCCATCCGATACCATATCCACCTGCCGCAGTCATAATTGAACCTGTCAAACCTGTAAATAAGCCGACAGGACCACGATCTGCAAGGAAGCGCGTTGCACCTACATCTGGATATAAACCAATATTCACTTCAGGCATCGCCAAACGTGAATATGGTGTTACCAATCGAAATGGTGCAGCCATAAATAGACCTAAGCCACCACCCATGACATAGCCTTCACCCCAAACTACGATTGGCTTAGCATAGTCATGTAAAAGTAAATCGAGCGCATATTCAGTTTTAAAGAACTGATTTGCTGCATCAACTTCATTATTAATCACCAATTGACGCAGTTTTCGAACATCACCACCAGCACAAAAAGCTTTAGGTGTTGTTGAATCAAGCCAAATTGCTTTAACCTGATCATCTTTATGAAAATCTTCAAACAACTTTAATAAAGCTGCCACGATAGACTCATCTAAAGCATGTAAAGATTTTGGGCGATTTAAACGAATAATTCGCCAACCATTCACTGCTTCTTCAATGATTAAATCAGGATGATAGTTATTGATCTCAGGAGAGTTTGTCATGCGTCCAGCTGCCAGTCGATTGGCTCAATGCCATTTTGTTTAAGATAATTATTGGTTTTAGAGAACACTTTACAACCAAAAAAACCACCACGATTTGCTGCTAAAGGAGATGGATGTGCAGCTTTTAATACAAGGTGTTTCGTTTGGTCAATACGTTGCCCTTTTCGTTGTGCATAGGCTCCCCATAAAATGAAAACCACATGCTCACATTGTTCATTAATTACATCAATTACAGTATCTGTAAAATTTTCCCAACCTTGTTTTTGGTGTGATGTTGGCTGCCCTGCTTCTACAGTCAGTACACTATTTAAAAGAAGCACGCCTTGCTCTGCCCACTTGGTCAAATCCCCGTGTTTAGAGATACTTACACCTAAGTCAGTATTTAGCTCATGAAAGATATTACGTAAAGACGGAGGCAATGCAACTCCTCTTTGTACAGAAAAGCTCAAACCATGGGCTTGATTTGGTCCATGATATGGGTCTTGCCCAAGAATCACAACCTTTACTGCATGTAACGGTGTAGTATCTAAAGCATTAAAAATCAATGAGCTTGCAGGATAAATTTGTTTATTTTCGGCAATTTGTGATTTTAAAAACTCACGTAATTGATCCATTTTTGCACTGAGCAGAAACTCTGCCAAACCTGCTTTCCAACTCTCATCTAACCGAACTTGATTTAATTTTGCTTGCTCTTGTTCAGTCAATTGCATCCTGTTCCATCCTTACTATTTCACTCAATCTTCAATACCCGAAGGTGTTAAATTTAAAATATACCACTGCATCGATTACAGTTTGACTTGCAAATCTACTTCTGGATTTTGAAATTTCACGCCCTGTTTTAACTTTTCATACATTTCAGGGTCATTCCATTCGGCTTGAACTTGCTCAGAAAAAATAATTTGCTCAAGGCTCAACACACCCATTTGCTCATTCTCAATATCTTCAAGAAAACTTTGTGCATAGCCTGTATCTGTTTCATGTACGATTACAGAGTAAACTTCAACATCACCTTCCCCATTTTGGGTAATCGTTGACTGTAAAACTTGCTGCGCCAAGTAGAAAAATATTCGTGAAAATTGTTCTGCTGAAGGCGATACAGGTAATGCAACCCAACGCGCACTAAAGGTTTTACATGCTTGAATATAATCCGCATTGTCATCTTGCCAAAAGCAAATCGCATGATCAAAGCTATCAAAAATGTCCTTAATCACACCTTTTAACAAACCAAAATCATAGACCATTTGACCATGATCTAGCTTTGAGGCTTTCAGCAATAATTCGACTTTATAACTGTGCCCATGAATCGAGCGTTTACAACGATCCGAAGTACAGTTACGCACGATATGCGCATTTTCAAATTTAAATAATTTACGAATTAACATATGTCAAATTATACAAAAAGAATAGTCAAGAAATTAGATTATAAAGCAAAACGCCGACGCTGAGGATTAATTTTAACGTTCATTGCAATTGGCAAAAAGTATGAGGAAGAATTAACCACATGATTTTATCTATTATTCAGCAAAGAAAATATAGATTTAGGCAAAAGTGAAAAGCTTTGCAAAAATAAATGATTAAAATGGCGCTAAATTTCGAGCATATACCACAACTCTATTATTTTTACGCATCATATGACTACTCATTTGACGATTTCTATTTTCTAAAGCAACTTCGATCTCCCCTACAAAGTAATTTGATTTTACATCGAATAGATTATTTGCCAGTTGACTGTTTTCAGATGAAATTCCCTTAAAAAGATCCAAACTTAATAGGTCTTGAACATTATTAAAATTTTCCATTTTGGCTTGCTTTTGTTTTAATAAAGCCACAATCGCATTCAGGTCAAGTTTAGGATCAATGGTTGCAAGTAACAATGCAGGTGCTGTATTGATATTTATTTTAGTGGAAATATCAGGTAAAGCTGTAACATAAGGTCTTATTAAATCGTAATTTTTCCCTTCAAAGCCACGGACTTGCCGTAACTCTTCTACACTAAAAAAAGCATGATTGGCTGCTGAATATGATGGCTGCAAACCATTATAATAATTACTTTCTGCACCCATAGCACCTGAAGGTAAATCATCAGCATCTTGCCAATCGATCACAGAAGCACTGAGTTCAGCAGGCAATCCGACACGCACTAATAATTTTTCAAAGTACAACTTATTTTCTTCGTTTGGCTTACCATCTGCTTTGAGCAAAGTATTTAGATTAAACTTTCCAGATTCATCCTTGATTTTTCCAGAAATAAAACCACCCTCTATAGGAAATGCAGGCATGGGTTTTGCCCACAATTCTTGTAAATGATCAATATTAGCGCTGTTTTGCGCATCTTGAATTAATAACTCAGAAAAAAATGCCTCAGCACTTTTTGCATAATTTAGCGCTTGATTTTGACGAATCACATAAGCAGTATTTTCATTGGTGGTGTATTGGCGCTTTGCAATTGTCGCAGCAATAATGGTTGCTAATGCGACCATCACCAAAATTGTAATTAATGCGATTCCTTGTTGCTGCTTGATCATGAACGTCTCTTTAAATCATGCTTATTGTTTTGACTCAGTCCTTAGAAAATCTGTATTTAACAGACTAAAAACCCATTCATATTCAACATCACGAATCATCACTTTAATTTTGATGCCGCGTGGTAACTGGCGTTCATTAAATGTATTTTCATCAGGCCAACGCTCTAACTCATTTGGATTTAACAAAGTCACTTGATATTGGTCAACATCATTCAACAACACACTCGACACAGGCTGAGCAGAATTAGGTAAATTCAGATTTGCATATTTTAAGCGATAAAGTTTTTTATCTTGTGCATTATAAACGTACTCTACACGTTCATATGTAGAAATGCCTTGCTTTAGAGGATCAGTCATTCCTGTTTTACTAAAGCTTATTTTTTGATTTTCCAAACTTATTGCAGGCAGTATTTGTTGCCCAAAACTCGCTGTCACAGGAATAATTTGCAAGGTATCTCTTTGTACTTGTTGATACGCTTCTTGTAACTGCCCGAGATTTTCTTCATGCATTGCATTGCGATCTTTGACCTTCACAAGATAATCAAAAATCTTCCATCCTAATGCAGAAAGAACCGCAAAAATTGCGATTGCCACCAAAAGCTCAACCAGTGTAAATCCCAAATTGGTTTTTTTTATTCGCATGGGTCACTCAGTCTAAGATTCGGTCGTTTGTTGAGGGTAATTAAAGAAAACAGTATGGCTAATGCCTGCTTCAACTTTATTATTATCAGGATTATATAAACTAATTTGAATTTCAATTTTTTTAACATTCGGGCTAATGGTTGACTCTGATTTTTTATCTACTTGCCATGTTTGACCTTGCGAGGTGATTTGCTCAGACTGTGTACCTGTGAGCTGTTCACGGTTAATTTCCATTAAAGCCACCTGATTTTGAGCAACAAATTGAGCTTTGGTTCTTAAAATTGAATTTGCTGTAGATTGTGTATATTGCATTGCGACTTTGGTTAAAGCCATTGCAGCAACTGCAAAAATGGCTAAAGCGACAACGACCTCAATCAAGGTAAAACCTTTACTCCTCATCGGTCACTTTCCCCAAATAATCAATATCAATCAAAGCACCGATGGCTTTTTGGTCATAATACATTTGAATTTTGACAGGTTTAGCTTCACCATTACCAAACCAAATAACTTTAGGGGCATTTGTTCCAATTAAGTCATCATTATTTGCATTAATATAGCGATGCTCTTGATTTTGAATAGAAAATGAAACACGCTCAGGTAATTTACGCATTTGAAAATTAGCGACATCTTTCCAGCGTTTTTCTTCAACAATACGTAAGTTTTGCTCTGCATTTTCTATTACAGGCTGATATCGTACTAATTTATATTGAAAAGGTGCAACATCAGTTGCAGGTAAAACCTCTAACGCATAGATTAAAGCCTGATCATTGGCTTCACGATTAATTTTTTTTAAATCTAAAATTAAAAATTCACGTGCTTGTAAAGCTTTGCGATGATCCACACCACCAATATTTAAAACCACTAGAGATGCCATAATACTGATGATGACAATGACCACCATTAATTCAATCAGCGTAAATCCATGCTGATTTTTTAATCGTGGTCGTTTCAACATAATCGTTAAACCTTCAACTCAGTAGATTGAGCATGCTTTGGCATCGATAAAGCTTGGTCAATCAATGCAATACGCAAAGTATCCCGTGAACCTAAATAACGCTGATAAAAGCTAGAATTTAAAATTGCTGCACCACCATGCGTAATAGACCAAATAGAGGCTAAATAATCTCGCCCTGACATTTGACTGTCTATATCTAGCAAATAATGATCCGTCATACGAATAATAATACGCAGTCGCTGTTTACGAACTTGATAAAGCTCATGAAATAAATGATGTATCCCTTGCCCTGTCGTCGACAAACGTTCTTCAATCTGATGAAATAACACTGTACGCTCAGGATGATGCAAATGATGCAACATAAAAAATGCTAATTGTTCAGGAAACTCTTTTTCTGTGTCTTTAATCATTTCCAATAACATGCGCTCATTACGAATAATGAGCAACATATAAAGTTCATCTTTACTTTGAAAATGTTTATAAAGTGTTCCCTTTGCAAGATCTAATTCAGCCGCTAACGCATCAAGCGTCATACCCGACTCACCGTTTTCTAAAAGCAGTTGCTCAGCGACCTGAAAAATTAATGCTTCTCTTGCTCTAAACTGAGCCTGACGATCCATCTTCACTCGATAAACTCTCTTCTTAATCTTATATCTATAGCATTAACTTTGATGTTGTCTGAGTAAATTTTCAAAGTTCTGTGAAGTAATTTGTCCAATTTCCTCAGGCGTTTTATCATATACATGACTTAGGGCTTTGGCTACATAAGGAACGTATTTTGGCTCATTGGTTTTGCCTCTATAGGGCATTGGTGCTAAATATGGACTATCTGTTTCAATTAAAATACGATCAAGCGGCACCTGTTTTGCCACATCACGCAAATCTTGTGCATTTTTAAAAGACACAATACCAGAAAATGAAATGTAATAACCGCAGTCTAATACAGCTTTGGCAGTTGCCCAATCCTCTGTAAAACAATGCAAAATCCCATGGTTCGATTGTTCTGCACGAATAATATCAACTGTGTCATGCTTAGCAGAACGAGTATGCACCACCACTGGTTTTTTTATTATTTTTGATGCTTGAATATGACGAGCAAAGCATTCTTTTTGCTCAGGAATAAACTCAGTACTATGAAAATAATCCAAGCCTGTTTCACCAAGCGCCCAGACTTTTTCAGCTTGAGCCAATTCAACCAGTTTTTCTACTGTAGCCCGCTGCATCGTTGCAACATCTTCACAAGGATGCACACCAACGCTATAACCTACATCGGTATGACGTGCTGCTATTGCTGACAAAGCAATATGATCGTCTAAATCCACAGAAATCGCCATGAATTTAGACACACCTTGCTCACGTGCCTGTTGTAACGCTGCGTCTAAATCTCCCCCATAAGGGCTAAGATCAAGTAAAGTTAAATGACAATGGGTATCAACAAACACAATTTTTCCTACATTTCAATTCATCGCATCTTACATTGTAAAGCTATTACGATCAGAAGACTTTGCTCCTGCTAGTAATCTTTCCGCTTCATTTTTGTAATAGATGCCTTTTTCACCACCAAGCTGAATGGCAAAACCTTGTGGCTTTTTACCAGACTGCTTTTGTGTGATCCAAATTACTTTTCCTGTTAATGGAATTTTTTGCGATTGCTCAGGTAAAGTTGCTAACAGAAAAACCTCTTCACCCATTTTCACATTTTGTGTCGAAGGAACAAAAAGCCCTCCACCTTGCACAAAAGGCATATAACTTGCTTGTAGCGTTGCTCGATCTGCTATAACAACTTGTAATAAACCGCCCATACGTGGTTGCATCATTATTTCCCCAAATTATGAAACATTCATTAATTGTATTGAAAGTTGATCAATAATTAGATTTGTTTGCACATTTTGCTCAACGTTTCTTTTTGATTGTTGTAAACTTTCATAGATTGAAAATAATACCTCTAAATTATACTGCTCTGCGAGTGTATTTAATTCTAAATCTGTATTTTTTATCGCTTGCTCCAGTTTAAATGCCACAACATCTGCCAATAAATACTCAAACATTTCAATAAAATCATGAAAGTTAAGTTCTTTATTCCATTTTGTTGCAAATTGCATCGGCATACTTTTTTGCATGACGAGCTTTTTCCAGTCTTGGACAAATTCAGCACGCCGATTTAACCAATCTTTTTCAGCTAAACTCATCGCCTGTAAAGGCATTTGGTTTGAAAGATTCATTAATAACTGAATTTGTTGACTTGAAGCCGTAGGTAAATGCTCATTTAGATAAAGTTGCGCTTGTTCTGGTGCAATACGATCTAAAGCAAAATGCTGCAAACGACTACGGATCGTGGCAGGTAATTTCAAATAATGCTCTACCAATAAGATAATCACAACACGCTCACCAGGCTCTTCAAGTGTTTTCAATAAAGCATTGGCAGAAGCAATATTTAATGCTTCAGCAGGTTCAATCACAATAACACGCCAACCATCTACAGTTTGCTGTACAAAAGGCAGTAATTCACGAATTTTTTCAATTTTAATCTTAGCATTTTGCTTTTTGTTATCAGCATCTGTGGTGATATGTACATAGTTTGGATGTGTGTCTGACTTTAACCAAAGACAGCTACTACACTCTCCACACGCGCCTTGACTTTGTTTATTTAAACACAAAACCCAAGATAAAAAATGCTGTGTAAAAGCGTACTTACCACAACCTTTTTTACCATAAAATAATAAACCATGCCCCAACTGTGGAAAACGTCCTGTTAGAGTATTCCACAATTGTGCTTGCCATGGATAAACTTGATCATTGGATGCATTCATACCCATTAAACTATCCAACTATTCAAAATGTGTAATATCCATCGCATTTAAACGATCTAAATCCGCTTGTGTATCTACGCCTGGTGGTAAGTTGACTTGCGCAATATCAATTGCAATACGATGCCCATTTTCCAAAACTCGCAATTGCTCTAAACTTTCAAGTTGTTCTAATGAACCCATTTGCCACGTGACATATTCTTGTAATAAACTCACACGATAAGCATATAAGCCTAAATGACGATAAGCGTGTTGATGCAAAGATTTTTCAGTTTGTTTTGCAGCATCACGATCATAAGGAATTGGTGAGCGACTAAAGTAAAGTGCTTCATTCAACTGACTCATCACCACTTTAACAATACTATTGCGTTCAAATTCTTCTAACTGATGAATTGGTTCACATAAAGTTGACATTGCACAATGAGGTTTAGCAACGAGTAAATCCGCGACTTGTTGTACTAAAGTTGCAGGTAACAACGGCTCATCACCTTGAACATTGACAATGATATCATCTGCTGCCCAACCTTTAATCCGTGCAACTTCACTTAAACGATCCGTTCCTGAAGGATGGTTTGGGTTGGTCATGACCACATCTATGCCTTCAGCACGACATACTTCGGCAATACGCTCATCATCTGTTGCAACACATAAGTCATCAAAATCTAAAACTTTTTTTGCTTGATCAACAACACGTAAAATCATGGCACGACCATGAATAAGCAATAAAGGTTTAGCAGGTAAACGCGAACTCGAATAACGCGCAGGAATAACAATGTGTTTCATTTGATTAACCTTAAGAAAGTGCAATGCCTAATTCATTGAGTTGTTGCTTTAAAATATCGTAGCATGAATTTGAAAGCACAGCCTCGACAGGAACAACCCAAATTTCACGTTGAAAATCTGGATGTTGCTTGAGTAATGGCAATAATTTTACTGCGTCTTTTTCAGTCGTAATTATTGGGTTAGCATCTTCAAACTGTAAGTCTTCAATTTGATAATCATAATGATCAGGAAATTCATGACATTGAAATTGCTGAACACCCATACTTTCCAGTGTTTTATAAAAACGTTGTGGAAAGCCTATACCAACAACAGCATAATAATCTAGTTTTGCATCAAACACTTCAGCTTGATCAAAACTTGGATTAAGCAAATATGGCTCTGCGACTTGTAAATGCATATTTAATTTTGATTGTGAATGATGTGCATGTTCAATGACCGTACTATGCGCTAAACGAGAAGTCGGCTCACGTAAATAACCTTCAGGTAAGATTTTTTGATTACCTAAACCACGATTATAATCAAGAACAATCCACTCAATTTGACGATCTAACGCCCAATGTTGTAAACCATCATCGCTAATAATTAAGTCAAGTTGATGATTTTTCAAAAGTAACTCAATACTTGCTTTACGATTGGGTCCTACCACCATCGGCACATCTGTAGATTGCACAATCAAACAAGGTTCATCTCCGACCATTTCAGGTTCAGAGTCTAAAGTCACTTGCGCAGGAAAAGGACCTTGCCCACCATATCCACGGCTAATAACGCCGACACGGACTTGATGTTGTTGCAGATATTTAACCAGTTGAATCAGTAAAGGCGTTTTACCACTTCCACCTACTGTAATATTACCAATAATCATGACAGGAACAGGCGCACGATAACGTTCTTTTAGCCCTGACAAATACAAATGTCGATTAACCACAAAACCAAAACGATAAAGCCATGACAATGGGCGCAAAACAATCAACCACTTTGCTTGTCGGTTCCAAGCATCTTGAATGATTTGCGCGATAGACATAGAGATTTATTCCTCAAAGCTACGTTCATGTAATTGATAATATGCACCATGTTTTGCCAATAAAGCCGCATGTGTACCTTGTTCAATAATACGCCCTTTATCCATAACCACAATCACATCTGCATTTTCAATAGTCGATAAACGATGTGCAATAACAATCGTTGTACGGTTCTGCATCGCTTGATCAAATGCTTTTTGAATAAAGTGTTCAGACTCATTATCTAAAGCACTGGTTGCTTCATCTAAAATCAAAATTGGTGCATTTTTCAAAATTGCACGTGCAATGGCGATACGCTGACGTTGACCACCTGAAAGCGTTAAGCCTTGTGCGCCAACCTCTGTATCATAACCTTGCGGTAAACTCATAATAAAATCATGTGCATAAGCTGCTTTTGCTGCTGCAACAATTTGCTCTTCTGTCGCATTTTCAAGCTGACCGTAAGCAATATTGTCACGAATAGAGCGGTTAAATAAAACAACTTGCTGATTTACCATCGCAATTTGAGTACGCAAACTGGTAATTTCTATATCTTGTATCGCATGCCCATCTAACTCAATCTGCCCTGAACTGACCTCATTAAAGCGCATCAGTAAATTAACCAAAGATGATTTTCCTGCACCTGAACGTCCAACCAAAGCGATGGTTTGTCCCGAGTGAATAGACAATGTAAAATCTGAAATGGCTTGATAACCATCAGCATAAGTTAGATTGACCTGTTTAAACTCGACATTACCCTGTAAATTTGGCGTTAATGTACCTGTATTTTTTTCTTCAGATAAATCTAACAACTCAAATACAGAATGAGCGGCTGCCATACCACGTTGTAATTTTTCATTCACATCGGTTAAGGTTTTGATCGGCTTACTGAGCATTCCTGCTGCGGTAATATAAGAAACGAACTCACCTGCTGAAATATCACCAATAATTTGAGGTCTTAAAGCAATCCACATAATAATACTGAGTGCAATCGCCATAATGAGCTGTACTACAGGACTATTTAACTGCTGTACAACCACCATTTTCAAGCCACGTTTTAAATTTTCAAGAGAATGGTTGCGAAAACGCACCTGTTCCGCAGTTTGACCACCAAAACCTTTGACCACCAAATGACCATTCACCGACTCTTGTACCACATGGTTAACATCACCCATCGTATTTTGTACTTGAGTTGAAAGTTTACGCATGCGTTTTGAAGCTTTACGAATAATCAAACCAATGAGTGGACCAAAAACCAAAATACAACAGGTTAATTTCCAATTGATATAAAGCAAATAGCCCAATAAACCAATAGTAATCAAACCTTGCTGTACTATTGTTTTCAATGATTCGGTAGATGCAGCCGTTAACTGCTCTACGTTATACATAATTTTGGCGGTAATATGCCCACTGCTATTATCTAAATAATATTGTGCAGGGAGTCTAAGTAGCTTTGCAAAAACTTCCTGACGAATATTAAAGATTAAATTTCGTGAGATCACGGCTGTAAAATACCCGCCCATGAATAAACCCACACCACGGAAAAACATGAGTAAAACCACAAGTGCAGGAAATAGACTGGTAAAGCTTTGATCTTTGTTTTGGATCGCTGTAATAATTTTTTCTAGCAATTTAGCAACGGATACTTCTGTTGCTGCATTAATTGCAAAACCTAAAACGACTAAAATCGCTATGCCCCAAAATGGCTTCAAATAACTTAATAGTCGTAAATAGACTTTGAAATCTTGCTTCACTAATTAATAACCTCGGGATGGGACTTTGGTGCTGATGTTGATATTAACAAAACCGAGTTGACCTGCAACATCCATTACACGAATAACATCCTGATGGGTTGCTTTTGCATCAGCTGCGATTACAAACATCAGATCACGACGATCTTGTGCAGATTGTTTGATCGCTGTACTTAAATCGGCACTTTCTTTGGAAGAAAGCGCTTGACCATTGACAGCATAATGACCGCTAGAGTCTACCACGACTTCAATTTTATGTTGATAGTCTTTTGGAGGTACGCCTTGTGCATCAGGCAGAGATAAGTTAATGCGGCTTTGCTGATTAAAAGTCGTCGTTAACAATAAAAATACCAAAATAAATAACAAACAATCAATCATGGGCGTCAAGTTGATGTGTATATCTTCAACACTTTTTCTTTTAAATTTCATTTAAAGCCACCTATTAACCGACTTTTTGAAATTCTTGATCAACATGTTGTTCGTTGTCATTTTCTTGATAAAACAAAGCTGCATGAAATAACGTGGCTTGTTGTTCTAACTCAGCCACATATTCTTGTACGAGGCGTTGAAAATAACGATATGCAAAAAGTGCAGGAATCGCAATAACCATACCTGCTGCTGTGGTAATTAATGCTTTAGAGATACCAGGAATCATCATGGTTGGATTTGCATTTGAACCTAAGTCAACCACCAAAAATGATTCAATAATACCAACAACTGTTCCAAGTAATCCAAGTAAAGGAGCTGCTGCACTTAATGTACCTAAAAAATTAATATTTTTTTCTAAATAACTAATTTCACGTGATGCTGTAGCTTCCATTTGGGCACGAGCAAATTGCTCTCCTTTTGCTGCTGCATCTAAACCATCATTGAAAATATAAGCCAAAGCGCTTTGGTTCTGCGTTGAATCTGATTTTAAATTTTTGACGACTGTTTGAATGGATTGATTTTTTTGAATCAGTAAATGTTTAGGAAGGACTAAACCACGTCGCAAACGAATAAAGCGCTCGATTGAGATTGCAACGGTAAATACTGAACACAGAACGAGTGGTAGCATTAGCCAACCACCTGCTTTGATTAACTCCCACATTTTTATTCCCCACTTCAATAAAAAATACTTTAGGTCAATTTAAGAGATCAAATAAATTCTTTATAATATTTTGATTTATCTATTAAATCTCACACTAAAGCGATGAACACTTTTTAGTAGTACACCAAAAATTTGATCTACTCTTCTCTTAAAGTCATTGTCTTGTAGCAAAACACCTGTGGATTCTATACCATTTCTATATTATTGTCTGAGCAAAAATTGAAGAGATGAATAAGTAAAGAAGATCAATATTTTCTTAACGTAAAGAGAAATGTAGAGCAAATTCTTTGAGTTGTAATTATCTAATCTCAGTCAAATTTGCTTGATGACTTTTTATTTTAAATACATTCACAAATGCAAAAGAATCTTTTTTAGCAAAAAAATAAACATAGAAAATATCAAAGTCAGCATTGTTATAAAATTTCTTTTTACATGATGATTTTTTAGTAGTGTTCAACAATTAAATTTCAAGCCAAGCCACAACAGTTATTGCTTTTTTATTGTAATTTTCCAAAAAAATACTTTTCCATGAGTTTTCATCAAGTTTTCGTCATCAAAATACGCTAAAATACTCGTTTGCTTTTTTGCTTCTGGAAATTTTCATGAATTCGAAACCACGTCTTTCTACATATTGGGTCACCTGTGCGGATGGACTAGAAACCTTACTGCAAGAAGAAATTCAAGGTTTAGGAATTCAAAACATTGAAAAGTCTCCTGGACGTTTAGTTTTTAAAGGCAAACTTGAAGATGCTTACCGTGTCTGCATGTGGTCACGTCTTGCTTCACGTGTCTTAACGCCTATTCATACACATGAGCTTGAATTTACACATGATGCTCGTGATGTTGCTGAAGAACTCTATGAAGGTGCGATTAACTTTGACTGGTCACTCATTTTTGCACCACAAAGTACTTTTGCTGTACGTTTACACATTGAGCGTGAAATTAAAGTTAATTCTCAATTTGCAACTTTACGTGTAAAAGACGGTATTGTTGACTCATTTATGGAAGCTGTGGGCAAACGTCCAAGTATTGATATTAAACAGCCTGAAATTACCATTTATGCGCTTGCGGGTAAAACAGAACATACCTACTGCCTAGATTTATCAGGTGACTCTTTGCATAAACGTGGTTATCGTCGTTATATGACCGATGCCCCAATCAAAGAAAACTTAGCCGCAGCTATTCTACAAAAAGCAAAACTCAAAGAGCGCAATCCCGATATTATTCTTGACCCAATGTGTGGTTCAGGGACATTTATTATTGAATCTCTCATGATTTTGACAGATCGTGCGCCAGGACTTGTTCGTCGTTTTGGATTTAACGGTTGGAATGGTCATGATCATGAACTGTGGATGTCGATCAAAGCCGAAGCTGCTGAACGTCATAAAGCTGCATTAGAACAACCTTTACCAAAATTCTATGCTTATGATGCGGATTGGGAAGCAGTCAAAGCCACCAAACAAAATATTATTGCAGCAGGTTTTGAAGCTGTACTTGATCAAATTCAGATTGAAGAACGTACCTTAGCAGATTGGCCAGATTTCCAAGCTGAAAGTAAAACGTCATTTGTCGTAACAAATCCACCTTATGGTGAACGTCTGGGTGATAAAGCTTCAAATCGCGCATTGTATTTAGGTTTGTCTGCACTATTACAAAAGAATTTCCCAAATCAATATGCTGCCGTAATTGCTGCTGCGGTTGAACAAGCCGATGTCTTAGCTTTTAACAATCCGCAAATTTTACGTTTGATGAATGGTAAGTTGCCAATTTACATTCGTTTTGGTGATATTAAACCTGCAACTGTAACAAAGCCATTCCTTGAAACATGGCAGCCTCAACAGTTTGAAAAAATTGAAGGTGCTGAAGACTTTACCAACCGTTTGCAAAAAAATATGCAAACTTTAAAGAAATGGGCAGTAAAAGAAGGTGTGCATTGCTTACGTCTTTATGATGCAGACTTACCTGACTTTAATGTTGCTGTAGATTTATACGGTGAACGTTTGCACGTTCAAGAATATGCTCCACCAAAAACCATTGATCCTGAAAAAGCCAAAAAGCGTTTTAACTTGGCTTTAGCGGCAATTCGTGCTGTGACGGGTTTAGGACGTGATGCTATTTTCATTAAAACCCGTGCCCGTCAAGAAGGTAAAACTCAATATACCAAACAAAGTACAGCTTCTAAGCGCTTCATTGTGCAGGAAGGTAAAGCTAAAATTTTGGTGAATTTGACAGACTATCTCGATACAGGTCTATTTTTAGACCATCGTCAAATGCGTTTACGCATCGCAGCAGAAGCTAAAGGCAAACATTTCCTTAACCTCTATAGTTATACCTCTACAGCAAGTTTGCATGCAGCTTTAGGCGGTGCAGCAAGTACGACAAGTGTTGATTTATCCAATACTTATTTAAACTGGTCTAAAGAAAACTTTGTACTCAATGGTTTAACTGTTGACCATGTAGACGAACAGCATCAATTCTTTGCAGGTGATTGTTTTGAATGGTTAAAAGAAGGTCATGAGCAATACGACTTGATCTTTATTGACCCACCAACTTTCTCCAACTCGAAAAAGTTCTATGGCACATTTGACGTACAACGTGATCATGTATCATTACTCAAGCGTGCAATGAACCGTTTAAAAACAGGCGGTACACTGTACTTCTCAAATAACTATCGTGGCTTTGAAATGGATGAAGAAATCGAAGCGATGTTTGATGTTCAAGAAATTACCAATGAAACCATTGGGCTAGACTTTAAACGTAACCAAAAAATCCATAAAGCTTGGAAAATCACTCATCCACAAAACTAATTAACATCATTTGAATATGAAACTAGTGCGTATCACGACTGACATAAATCGTTATTTTGTCAGGCGTGGTCACTTTGACAAAATTATTTTGTGCACTGGTTCCATATTCAATCATTTTTGCCTTATTTGGCAATAATGGTCGTTTATCAGCCTGATGTTGATAAGCCTCTGTTTCTTTTTTCTGTTGTTCATGATCACTGAGTACAACATAAGTTAAATGATCCTTTTTAATTTCATCAGCTTGTTTTCCTGCCAACTGATTATTTTTTTGATTTTGCTGTTCAATTGACTCTTGCACATCCCTCTTCACAGCAGTAATTACAACGGGTGTTATTGTGCCAACATAGTTTACATTTTCAGATAAAAGATCATCTTTTAT
Organism: Acinetobacter sp. R933-2; assembly: GCF_030325485.1. NCBI lineage: Bacteria > Pseudomonadati > Pseudomonadota > Gammaproteobacteria > Moraxellales > Moraxellaceae > Acinetobacter > Acinetobacter sp. R933-2. The sequence continues at coordinate 97,388 of NZ_JACAIJ010000006.1, read as the reverse complement.
AGGGGAAATAGCAAATATTGTTGTAGAAAAACAACTAATGACTATCATCCAAAAAGCTTTTTGACATTTTTGACCATTTTTCCTGCTTTGACCATTCATTTTCATTCCTATCCCTAAATTTTTATTATCTTATTCAAGTTAACAATTTTTGTTGCAAGCAACAACCTAAAAGCAAAAATTCCCGACAACCAACAGATGTTTTTTATTTTTTAATATTTATTTCAAACACTTAAAAAAACAAATCCTGAACTATCTTATATTCATAAATATCCATATCTATATGTACACCTTCTGCATTATTTTATATTTACTAACAGCTTAATTTTTAAATGAATATTCAAGTATATTTTCAATATATTAAAAGTATATAAACATTCTTTTTTGTCGGTTATTGTTATCTAGGTTTATGAAATATTTCGGATAAGATCAAACTTCTCTTGAAAAATAATGACAAAATTATCATTTTTATTTCATATTTAGACACATTTAACAATTGATAAGTTTTGAGTTTGATTTTAAAGTAGTCCTTGATTTTTAAATCAATCTGGGGAAATCATGCGTTTTAAAATTATTGATGTTTATCGCCATCACAATACACAACACTATATTGCAAAGTGTCTAAAAGAAAACTCACCTCAATTTATTACATTAGCAACTGACCGTACTTTATGCAAAGAACTTGATATTATTGATGTTGACTTACAAACAGGAAAAGCCTCTTGGGCAACAGGAGAAAAAATTTCACTTCAAATATTAAATCAATTTGACTATTTAGAAAAAGTTTATGAATTAAGCTAGATGCTTAAAATTCAAACTTTATAATTCAACTCACCATAACACAACTCAAAAATAATAAATCAACAAATACCAATGAGGAAAAAATAATATTAACTGAATTTAGAGTTGATTTAATATTCTTATGAATGAGAACTCAATTCTATCTTCAAAATCATAGACCAATATCATTTTTTATACTATTCATCAGATTATTTTTTGCAGATAACTCTAATTTTTCTTGAAAATATGCCGTCTGATATAAGGGCGTCATATGATAAAAATGCATTAATACTTCCTTTCGTTTTATTTTATATTGTTGTGTTTCAACCCAATCATACTCTTTTTGGATTTGTTGTTCATATTCGGCAAAACGTTGTGTTGAACTTCCCAAAATTGCCAAATCAATATCCAATAAATATTTTAAATCATGCTCTTTTGTAGGTAGATGCTTTTTGGTTGCAATAATCCACCTTGCAACTTTTTCAAGTTCAGTTTTCTTTAAAATGCCCACACAATGTTTTTGCATTAATTTAGCACTTTGTTCTTCATTATCTGATGCTTGTGGATCATAAATAATATCATGAAACCAAATTGCTAACTCAACTGCGACTGGATCTTCAAGTTGATGCTTGATTTCATTAAATAATTCTAAGCATTCTATAATATGTTGGTGCGTATGATAATAATTACCAACATAGCAGTGAAAAAGAATCGAAAATAATGATTCTGATTGCATAGATCTTAAATTTATAGAATCAGAAAACTGTGCCCAATACTGTTGAAATTTATCATAATAATTTTGCATTAGACACATTCCTCTTATAACATCAGACAGACTATTAATTAAGCCGCCTGTTCATCTCTTTTAAAGACAAGCTCTCCTGCTAAACTACTTTCAGCATCAAAATAATAACCATCTACATTAAATCCTTTTAAATCTTCAATCTTTTCAATTTTATTTTGAATAATATATCGAGCCATTAAACCACGGGCTTTTTTAGCATAAAAACTAATCACTTTATATTGACCATTTTTTTGATCCAGAAAAACAGGTTTAATAACTTCTGCATTAATCTGACTTTCTTTGACCGATTTATAATATTCGTCAGAAGCTAAATTAACTAAAATTTTTGAGCCTGATTGCTCTAAATCTTGCTGAATTAAACTTGTAATCTTATTCCCCCAGAATGTATATAAATTCTGACCTACTGGATTTTTTAGCTTTGTTCCCATTTCTAAACGATAAGGCATCATTAAATCTAAAGGACGCAATAAACCATAAAGACCTGACAACATACGTAATTTTTCTTGTGAATATTCAATATCTTCTACAGATAAATTATAAGCATCTAAACCTGTATAAACATCTCCTTTAAATGCAAAAATAGCTTGTCGAGCATTTGCAAAGTTAAAGTCTGGTGTCCAATCACGGAAACGCTCTACATTTAGTGTTGCAATTTTCTCGCTTACACTCATTAAGCTCGCAACTTCAGAGGCAGATAACTCACGACAAACTTGGATCAATTCTTCTGAATGATTTAACACTCTTGGCATTGTATACTGATCTATGGGTAAATCTGTTTCATAATCCAATGTTTTTGCAGGAGAAATTAAAACAAGCATATCTATTCCGCATTCATAATTCATCACAGCAATATAACAGTTACACTGCTTTTTTGCGAATCATGTTTTTCCTCTACAATAATCGTTAAAATAAATCATTTAAATAATATTCACGTTTTATGTCTGACACTATGCACATACAAGGTCTGGTAGGTAACATCGAAATTTTAGTCGATTATCCAGAGAATGAAGCTAAAGCTTTTGCTGTAGTATGCCATCCTCATCCACTACAAGGGGGTACACCCCTCCATAAAGTTCCAACCTTATTAACAAAAATTTTCACTCAAAATGGTTGTATTGTTTATCGTCCTTATTTTCGTGGTTTAGGTCAAACTGCTGGCTTACATGATAATGGTTTTGGTGAAACAGATGATGTCTTAACGCTTATTTCTCATCTGCAAACATTACACCCTCAACTCCCTTTTTATGCGGCTGGTTTTAGTTTTGGTGCACATGTTTTAGCTAAGTGTTTTGTCCAACTGAATGAAACAAACAAACCTAAACAAATGATTTTATGCGGTTTACCAACTGCAAAAGTACGTGGTATCCGAGAGTATCAAACACCTTTTCTACAAGGAGATTTATTATTTATTCATGGAGAAAATGATGAAATTACACAGCTTTCTGATGTATTAAATTGGGCTAGACCGCAAAAACATCTCATCACTGTATTACCTGGCGCAAATCATTTTTTTACAGGCTATTTAAAACAGTTGCATCATGCGATTGAGCGGTTTTTATCTATAAAATAGTTTTTTATTCATATTCCTAGTATTGTTTTATGTTTGAATAGCAACAAATTTGAGCATAAAACAACTTTCAAAATCATATTAAATATTCTATTGTTCAGTCATAAAATTGAACATTGATTTAATTTATCTCTATCAATTTAAAAATATTAAGCTTTATAGAATCTATTTTTCTCACAGATTTTTACACAAATAAATGGATATTTTTTATGATGCAATTACAACAAGGTCAGAAATTACAACTACAACAGTTAAACATTCAACAAGAGTTTAGTATTGATATTCAAATTCAAGCTTCATTTGCAATAGATCTCTCTTGTTTTGGTTTAGATGCTCACCAAAAGCTCAATGATGAAGCATTTATGGTTTTTTATAATCAGCCCACGACACCTGATGGTGCTGTAAATTGGCAAGCGCAACCTCAACAAAATTTTCAGTTTAAACTGAATTTAGTGAATCTAACTCAAATTCAACGTTTTAGTATTTGTGCTGCTATTGATGATCCACAGGCAACTATGCAACAGATCCAAGGCGGTACTATTACAATCAAAAATCCTCAAGGTCAAGCTGTTGCAAACTTTGTACTTGAACCGCAGCGCTTTAACCAAGAAAAAGCCATTATGTTAATAGACATTTACTTTAAAGATGTTTGGCGTTTAGGTGTTGTTGCACAAGGTTTTAATGGTGGCTTGGCTGCTTTAGTTGAACACTTTGGTGGTGAAGTTGCAAAAGATGAAGTTGCTCAGCCCACTTCTTCAACACCTCAGCTTCCTGTCTCAACACCACCCAATAATACAAAAAGCACTCTAAATTTGAATAAGATTCAACTTGATAAAACAGGTCAATCACATCGCATTAATCTCAACAAAAACAGTCATGAATATCTGAAAATTGAAGCAATTTGGGTGGATAATGGTGATGGTCGTAGTGATAATGATGACTTAGATTTACGTGTTGGCTTTATGCTACAACAAAATAATAAAATGGAATATGTCTGGTGCCCATCACAACAAGGTGCTATCGAGAGCTATCCATACATCCATCATCAAGGTGATATTACAGGAGCATCAAGTGCCCAACCTGGCAAAGAGACTGTTTTAGTACATCCTGATATTGCAAAAAAACTGGGTGGAAAAGTTGCCTTAGTTTTTTCGGTTTATTCTGCTGTAAGTAATGGCGTTGTTTCTATTGCTTCATTACAACCCAAAATGCGTATGCAATACGCTGATCAACTCGTTGAATGTGTTTTTAATGCCAATGTTTCAGCAAAAGCAAAAAGTCATTTTGTTTATACTTATGTGATCGGTATTGCTATTATTGATGAACAAGGAATCACTTTACAACATTCAGGTATGACCAGCGGACGTTTTAGTGAAGATACGCCACGAATTATTTGGAAAAAAGACGATACTGTTGAGATTAAAGTAGATGGTCAACCTATGTTTAAATAAGTCAGTTAAATGATAAAATTGCCCTAAATTCACAAGGGCAATTTACCTCTAAGTTGAAGAAATTGGATGATATAAAGTATATAAATGCTGCTCTTCATCTGTAATTCTTTGCACTAAGGCAGCACCAATACTTTCATATTCTTGCAAAAAATCATCAGCAGTCACTGGGTTTAATGATGATTGAGCTGTCCATTTTTTTAAAAATTTTACAACAACATGTGCGATTTGATTCATATCTTTACGATAAGTTTTAATCGTTTGTAATTGCACACTTTCTGGCTCTAAATTACTTTCTAAATAAGCATAAAATTTTACATTCTCTTCTATTAAGTGCAATGAAAATTCTTCTTTAAAATACAGTAATTGTTCAACAACTTGTTGATATTTCTTACTTTCAAATAAACTCTGAATTCCTACATAAATTTCAACCAGTTTTTTATGTTCACTTTTAAGTTGTGGAATCAATGACATAGAATAAGTATGAGTGGCTTGTTCTAATGGTTGCTTTTCAATATTTTTAAGCGATATTTTTTTATCTTGTTTCCCCAAAAAACTAAGCCATTGTTGCAATACTATGAGTATTTTTTTAAACATATTAATCCTGAATAAACACCAAAAGTTATAACAAATTTTCAAACTTACTCGATATAACTTTATTTATTAATTAAGATTTGTACACATATTATCAATGCGTACTTAAAAAATATGCAAAACAATATACATTAATTAAAAATATTGTGAATAATAATTTTAATATGACTACATTTTAATCAACAAATTAATTGACTACATCGCCCCAATTCAAGCCAAACTTGGCTAAATACTTTTTCACCCGATCACTGTCATTGGTACTTTGTCTTTGCTCACGGGACACTGAAAATAATCGTCGCCCTGCATCAGCCATCGACTTAGATTTACGACAAATTTCAATTACACCTTCGAGTTGAATCCGATCAAACTCATCTATTTGAGCAAGCTGTTCAGCCGTTAAAATATCCCTCAAAGATGAGGACTGTATTGAATCTGTATATTCTTTGATAGACCAAATTTTTTGTAAACGTTGAATTTCTGCTTCAACTTCTTTTAAACCAATGCGTGAGCCTTCCGCCAATGTTGCCATACGGGTTACACTTGCAGTTAAATCACGGAAATTTCCCTGCCATGTTGCTTCATAAGACTGTGCAAATTTTAAATATTTTTCCAAAGCATCACTATGAAAACGTAACTGTGACTGGTGTTGAGTGGCAAAACGTTGCAATTCAAACTCGATATTTGGTGCAATATCTTCCACCCGATCTTTTAAGCTCGGTAAAAAGAAAGTCCATGTATTTAAACGCGCCCACAAATCTTCCCGAAAACGTCCTGCCTGCACTTCTTCACGTAAATCTTTATTTGTTCCTGCAATCAGTTGAAAATCTGCTTGAACTTCCTTATCACTTCCCACAGGAAAAAATGATTTATCTTCCAAAGCCTTGAGCAACATGGCTTGTTCATCAAGTCCAAGTTCACCAATTTCATCTAAAAATAAAATACCACCATCGGCACTTTTTAAATAACCTGTGCGGGCATTGGCTGCACCTGTAAATGAGCCTTTGATATGTCCAAAGAGTGTCGACATTGCCCCATCACCACATAAGGTAGCGCAGTTGACATCTATAAATCGTCCATCCAAGTGAAATTTTTCTTTTTTAAGTTGATAAATCTGTTTGGCTAAATGTGATTTTCCGACACCTGTGGCCCCCATAATTAAAATCGGTGCTTTGGAACGAGTCGCCACCAACTCTACTTCTTGAATCAATCGGTTAAACTCTTGGTTTTTAGTGGCGATATTGGCTTTAAGTTGTTGCCAATTTTCAGTTTTTTCATTTTCAAAGCGTTGGTTTAGCGCTGCATAACGGGATAAATCCAAATCAATAATGCGATACTCACCTTCGGGTTGTTGCTTCCCTGTCGGTGAGCTCTGAATTAATTTTGCAGGTAAATAATGTGCATCAACCAATAAATACCAACAAATTTGGGCAACGTGTGTTCCTGTGGTGATATGTAGCAGATAATGATTATTTTCAGTATCAAAAGGATAAGATTTTACAAAGTCGTACAAAGCCCCAAACATATCGGAAAAATCCCACGGATCTCGGATATTGACCTGATGACCTGAAATATGGGTATTTGGGGAGATTTGTTGTGCGTCTTGTTGTAAATGATCAATTAAGCCTTTATTTCGTCGATCATGCAATAAGACCAATTCATCAATCAATAAGTCTTCATGCATGAGTAAGCTCATGGTCGGACGCCAACGTTGCCAACGCTCTTCTTTTTTTCCCTGATCAAGTGTTGAACCCACAAAACCAATCACGACTGTCTTTTTAGATTTTTGCATGCTTTCTATAAAAAATTATAGTAATCTTAATTCCAAATATAGACGATTATACAAGGACTAGATAGTGCTTTAAGTTTTATCCCTATAACCTCTCCAGAGATTTACTCGTCTGATAAAAAGCTTACATATTCATCAATAATCTGTATTTGTATATTCATCACCTTGATTAGGATTAAACACTTTACCTTGAATGACCATGCTGTTTTTAAATCTCATTGTATAAAATGGTTGATTCTTTTGATCCACCCCGATCTGAATTGATTGAATTGGAAGCTTTCCCTGCATATAGTGTTTAACAAATTCTGAAAGTGACTGATCAAAAAAATAAAGTTGCCCATGATTTAAAGGTGTTAAATCATCTCGCTTAAAAATAGAAACATGAATTTCATTAGCAAGCTCATCATCAAAAAAGCCCTGAGGAATATAAGCTACGGCTAAGTAATTCGGTGAACAAAAATTTAAAGGATAATGTAAGGCAAACAGTTGAAAGTCAATTCTTTTCCCATCCCAAGCATAAACATTTTTTTGCGGTAAAGCTTGCCAATTACACCCCCGTACTAGGGTTTCATTTTTAAGCACAGTATCATCAAATTTAAAATGAGTTTTCCGATCATTAAACTGAATATTTTCTTTCAAAAATTGTGCACTTAACTCTTTTTTATAGCGCGCAGGTTCATATTTGCATCGGTGATTTTTAAAGTCATAAAAAGGGATTATATTTTGCTGATAGACAATCTGCTGGTTTTTTACATCTTCAATCAAAATATTTTTTTCAATCGGAGATTTAGAATCAATTTTGTAAATAAAATCAGGCTTTTGTTCACTTTTCACACCTACAGCAAATTGACCATTTTTCTTATGCACAAAAGAATAGAGCTTCCATTTAAATTGATCTTGCAAATAAATCAAAGGAAGTTGAATAGGCAAAGTCTTTTCAGCATCGATTTCGCAAAAGCCTTTCACCACAGAATCAGCCTTATAAATGACAGATTTTGTATCGATCTCAATTAATTTGGACTGTAAAATACTCAGATCAAAGTGACTATTTTCACGAGGATCACCAATATTTAATCGATTATCATCATTTTGTTTCACCTCATTCAAAGGTGGAATTACAACATTCTCTGGGTTATATTGATATTTCATCCCATTAAATAACATACCAACTGCTTGCTCTGACATATCACTAGAGACATATTTTTTAGAATTTCGACTAAATAATTCTAATGAAATAGTTGTAATAACCATCAAACAGAGTAATAACACAACACTGGTTTTCTGGATTAAATTCTTTTGATAAATAATTGAAATAAGTAAAAGTACACCTGAGTACAGCCAAACCACTGCCCCCATGCAATTCCATCTGTTATCACTGCAACTACACAACCGACAATCATCAATAAAACCGTCACGATGCTTAAGACTGTAGCTTTCCTGTAGTTATTATTTTCACTAAAATATAAACAGGTTACGACAAAAGTAATATTTGCCCAAACAGGAAAAGCCAACCCAATCCCAATAATAGTTAAATGTGCAAACAGCGCTATGCCAACAACTTCATAACCTTTAGACATTCCTAAAGCTTGTATTGACCACGAAAAAATCATTAATCCAATAGAAAAATAGAATAATATTTTGGCTAATATTTTCATTTTGATCTTTAGAGACACATGTTCCTCATTTTTCTTTTTAGGCGGATACTACGTTGATATTCATAGTAAATATTAACCACCAAACCCACCATCCATAAATGATGTTAATATTTTTAGTTAAAATACTTCTTTACATTAAGTTTAAACCCTCGTACTTTAAAATTAACCTGTAAATCAAACAATAATATATAATCTGATGTTATAGGTTAATAACAAAAGGGTTCTTCCTTGTCTACTTTAATACCATCACCGTATAATTCAAATTTTTTGACCAGATCCCGTTTATTTTAAACTAAAAAACAATTACTTAAATTAACATATAGAGTTTCACTCCCCATGTTACAGTTTACATTTTTAGGCACATCTTCAGGTGTTCCTTCGCTGACCCGCAATGTGTCAGGTTTAGCCGTGCGCCACAGTAAAACCAAAGATTGGATTTTGATTGATGCAGGTGAAGGTACACAGCATCAGATTCAACGCGCAAAATTATCCTTGCAACATTTACAAGCCATTTGCATTACCCATGTGCATGGTGATCATTGTTATGGTCTGATGGGTTTGCTTGCGAGCGCAGGCATGAATGGGCGTAAAGAACAGCTGACCATCATTGCACCAAAAAATATTCAGCTTTGGTTTGAAGCCACCCAACAATTGACCGATTTACACCTGCCCTATCCGCTTGAATTTATAGATGTCAGTACGCTTCAGCAAGCCATACAGATCAATGCTTCAATTCAACTTTCAGCCATTGCATTACATCATCGGGTGGACAGTTATGCCTTTGCCATTGAAGTGATTCAACAACAGAAAAAACTCAATGTTGATGCTTTAAATGCATTGTCTATCCCCAAAGGTAAATTGTGGGGCGATTTACAACAAGGTAAAGATGTTGAATATGATGGAAAATTATTGAAGTCTAATCAATACGTTGAGATTCAACAACATCGCGTCAAAGCCATTATTGGTGGTGATAATGATCAACCTGAATTACTCAGCTCAGCTTGTCAGGACGCCGATGTCTTGATTCATGAAAGTACCTACACCCAAGCAACATTGGACAAAGTCGGCAGCGCACCGATGCACAGTTCTGCAAAAATGGTGGCTGAATTTGCTGAACAAGTACAATTACCTAACTTGGTTTTGACACACTTTAGCGCACGTTATCATGATCATGAAGGCTTAAATATGTTGAAGAATGAAGCGCAACAGTTTTATTCAGGGCAATTATTTATGGCTGAAGACTTGGCAAGTTATGAATTTAACGCAGATCATGTTCTTATTAAAATTTAATCACTTTAAATCGTCATCTTTAATCGATGACGATTTACCCCCAAATAAAACTATCATTTTTTATATTTTACGATTTATTTTTATAGATAAAATCTAATAATTTTAATTCATATTTTTATAAAATGACCCACATTAAAATATTTAATGATTTATTTTCATATACTTAAAAAATAAAATCATGCTGAAAATAAAAGTTGGCACGCTCTTCGCAATATATCCATCAAGAAATTAAAAATTAAACTTGAGGATGCTGTCATGGCGAACAAGACAATTTTTGCCTCTCGCACTGCGAAGGCAAAACCACCATTAGGACTGAATGAAGCAGGCGGTCGTGCTTATCCATTAAAATCACGTGCAGCTTTGGCACAGTTGGCGGCAACAGGAACCCTGAACCATACTTTTTATCAGGATGCCCAAGTCCAATTGGATCAAATTCTCACTTTGGCATTGGAAGTTGAACCTGAATTTGTTGCCAAAACAGCGATTTATGCACGTCAACATGCACATATGAAAGATACGCCTGTGGTGTTATTGGCATTGCTTTCAGAACTCGATGCCGATTTATTTAAACAACTTTTCCCGATCATTATTGATAACGGAAAACAATTGCGTAACTTTGTACAGATTATGCGTGCAGGAATAATCGGACGTAAGTCTTTGGGTTCATTGCCAAAACGTATGGTAAATGATTGGATTTTAACAGCAAATGATCAACAACTGATGGCGGCGAATATTGGAAACAGCCCATCTCTTGCAGATGTGTTGAAAATGACCCATCCAAAACCAAAGACTGAGCAACATGATGCCTTCTTTGCCTACGTATTAGGAAAAGATTATGCCATTGAACAATTGCCATCTCAGATTCAGGCATTGGAACAATTTCGTTTAGGTCAGACAACTGAAGTGCCAAAAGTACCAATGCAGTTGTTAACTAATCTAAATTTAACAGCAACACAATGGGCAGAAATTGCCAAAAATGGTTCTTGGCAAATGCTCAGAATGAATCTGAATACTTTTTTGCGTCATGGTGTATTTGAGATTAAAGGCATGACCAAAATCATTGCCGATAAATTGATGGATGAAACGGCGATTGCCAAAAGTCGGGTTTTGCCTTATCAGCTCATGATGGCATGGTCTGCGCTTGCCGATGGAATGCCGCATGAAATTGCCAATGCGCTAAAATTTGCCATGCAGCGTGCCATTGCTCATGTACCAAAGTTATCAGGAAATGTGGTGATTGCGATTGATGTTTCAGGTTCAATGGGAAGCCCTGTAACGGGTTATCGTAAAGGGGCAACTTCACAGTTACGTTGTGTTGATGCGGCGGCTTTATTTGCAAGTGCATTTAAATATGTCAATCCAAACATACGTTTAATGCCCTTTGATACCCAAGTGCGTGAATTGTCTAACCTGACCAAAGTACAGCAATATTTACGTAAAAAGGCATTAGGAGATCAAGAGGAAGAAATTGATATTTTCGCCTTAGCCAAAAAATTTGCCAATATGTGTGGTGGTGGAACAGCTTGTTCTAAACCATTGGAACTGTTGGTAAAAGAAAATGCCGAGGTCGATTTGGTGATTTATTTTTCGGATAATGAGTCATGGCTTGATCAAATACGAGGACTAAAACACTCAACAGGAATGATGATTTATTGGAATAAGTTAAAACAGCAAAATCCAAATGCAAAACTTGTCTGTGTCGATTTACAACCTTATGCGACTGCGCAAATGCCTGAGCAAAAAGATGTGATGAATATCGGTGGATTTTCCGATACGGTATTTAAACTGATTGAAAGTTTTGCCAACAATGAAATGCATGCAGATCATTGGGTTGGCGAAATTGAAAAAATAGAAATTCCACAGTCTCAGCTTCACGCAAGCTGATTCTGTGAAGCAAACTTGACATCGTCATTGTGAGATATTTCATCTAAAAAATGTGATATCCATATTGACAGCGTTAGATAAACGCACAAATGCGCTAGGAACTACATTTTTCCAATGAGATGTTTCTAAAATAATTTGTTGTGCGCGTTGTAACAGATTGCCAAATGCCGATAGAACTACATTCTTTCCAAATGACATGTTTTATCAATACTTTGTTGGCGATCAAAAATAGTAAAAATGCATAAAATGCGTTGAGGACTACATCTTTAATGCGTAGGTCGGTGGTTCGAGTCCATCCTGTATGGCAGACATACGGTAGCTCAGTTGGATAGAGCAACGAAACGTCTTCAATATTTTGTTTATGCAAATGTGGTAAAAGTAAATCAAATGCTTCAAGGACTACATCTTCAATTGACGTAATCGGTGGTTCGAATCCACCCCATTATTTCGGTAATGGTAGCCAAGTGGCAAGGCGCGAACGTCTTTGAAATTTTGTTGATTTATGTGTAAGACAGTTTATGAAAATATACTGAGATCATTGATCCATCAAATGCCGATAGGACTACATAGGGACTTAGAGATCAGCGGTTAGACTCCGCTGCGGTATGTACATACTGTCGCTTAAAGCAAAAGCGCTAAGATAAATGTCTTATCATTCAATTTGTTGATGGATGATTGATCTGTTGTAAAAATAACAGGATATAAAATGCCTTGAGGACTACATTATCCGTTTGTCGGTGGTTCGATTCCACCCTGTTTCACTTTTAAATAAATGAAACAGTAGCTCAGTAGGTAGAGCCACGATTGTCTTCGCAACTTTGTTTATATCCTGTTGTTTATCTTCGCAATTAAAAATAATAATTTTAAAATATCAAATAAAATGATCATAAAAGCTATTTCAAAAATTAAACCTTGTTAAAAAATAAACAATTTGTTAACTTAATATCTGAACTCAAAAACAAAGACAGGTGTCAGTCTTTAAAACGCAAATCATGTCTATACAAGTTATTGTTACAGATAACAATATTGAACTCGCGCTACATCAATTACAGCAAAAACAATATTTCTTACAAGCCACCCGTTGGTATAAAAAGCGCCAAGGCTTTTATGAGCAAGCTGCCATTTTAAAGCGCAAAAAACGTAAAATGAAACGCCTGATCAGTCAGGCACAAAGCCATTTTGCACTATGTACACCGTCTATAACTCATCCTAATTTTTGGTATAAAATTGATTTAAAGCAACAATATCAACGCACAGGCAATACTTTTGCCGTAGGTCGATAAACCTATTCTTTTCTTTTTTTGTTTCATCACAAGAGACAGGTGTCAGTCTGTAAAACACGATTTATGAGCATCAAAGTCCACGTTAAAGATGACGATCTCGATCTTGCTTTAGAGCAACTTCGCATCAAAAGTTATTATTTAACCACGCATCATTGGTATAAAAAATGCCATGTCTATCATGAAAAACCACCAAGTAAAAAGCGCAAAACAACCGATATGAAATTGCTGATCGGGCATCGTCAGGTTTTAGAGGATGATCCATTGGCAAAACGCTTGGATATTCATCTTGAACAGCACTATCTCAAGATCAATCAAAAACCTTAGCGACAATATTGTCCTATAACTTAAATCCATGTCGAATTTGGCATGGATTTTGGCGATTTTTCAAAAAGTATGTTGGGCAGTTTCACACCAAGTTGTAGTAAATCTTATCCAAAATTGAAGCTGAACGTGGAGGTGCTATCGCAGGGCGACATGGATGTCGCCGTTGGACAAGGGCGGATATCTTGCGAAGCTTCGCTTCTCATGTCCAACAAAGGATTTTTGTTACTTTTTATCCTTAAAAAGTAAAGCATCGCCTACGAAAAGAAGGACAAACTTTGTAATATAAATGGGGCTGTGCTTGAATATTTTTCATTCATTTCAGTATCATAATAAGCAGCATACAATTTAGAGCACCGTCTGGATTTTTTATGAATTAATAATTTTAAAATATCTATTTTTATATTTAACTATATATTTTTATATATTAGCAAAGAAAATAAAAGCAAAATGCAAACTCTAAAAATAAAATAAATATTTTAAATTATTAAATATCAATTATTTGAAAATTAAATCTCAAATAAAATCAAAGTTGGCACACTCTTCGCAATATACATTGCATACATCATGGGATGTATAACAACAATTCACCTGCCTGCAACCGCTTGGCAGGCAGGTTTAGAGAAAGGAAAAAGCCATGACAATGTCAGTAATAGAACAAATTGAAAAACAAGCTGCAAATGAGCGTGCTTATAACATCATTCAGGATACCAAAGGCGTTCCAATTAAAATGTGGACTAAAGGTGTCCCTGTCGATGAGAAATCTAAAGATCAATTGTTAAAAACCGCGCAAATGCCGTTTATTTATAAATGGATGGCGGTAATGCCTGATGTGCATGTCGGAATCGGAGCAACCATTGGTAGCGTGATTCCAACCAAGGGCGCAATTATCCCTGCTGCGGTAGGTGTGGATATTGGTTGTGGAATGATGGCAGCGCGTACTTCACTGACCGCATCTGATCTGCCTGATAATTTACATGCTTTGCGTACCGAACTTGAGCGTTTAATTCCACACGGAATGACCAAAACTCGTGGTCATCGTGATCGAGGTTCTTGGAATACGCCACCTGAACGTGTAGATCAAGTTTGGGCGGAATTGGTGACTGATTTTGAATATATTTGTGCCAAACATCCACGTTTAAAAAATACCAATAACCGTACTCAGCTTGGGACTTTGGGAACAGGAAATCACTTTGTTGAAATCTGTTTAGATGAGCATCAACAAGTGTGGATTATGTTGCATTCAGGTTCTCGTGGGGTTGGAAATGCGATAGGAAACCATTTTATCGAGCTTGCGCGTAAAGATATGCAGAAGCATTTCATTAATTTGCCTGATAAAGACCTAGCTTATTTGGTTGAAGGAACTGAGCATTTTGATGATTATTGGTTTGCTGTCGGTTGGGCGCAACGTTTTGCCATGAAAAACCGTGAGTTAATGATGGAAGCTGCGGTTCAGGCTTTGCGTATTATTATTAACAAACCATTTAATGCCAAAGTTGAAGCGGTGAATTGTCATCATAATTATGTGGATAAGGAAGAGCATTTCGGACAGGAAGTTTTAGTGACGCGTAAAGGTGCGGTTCGTGCGCGTTTGGGTGAGTATGGAATTATTCCGGGTTCGATGGGTGCGAAGTCTTTTATTGTCAAAGGTAAGGGAAATCAGGAATCTTTCTGTTCTTGTTCGCATGGTGCAGGTCGTGTGCATAGCCGTACTGCTGCCAATAAGTTGTTTACTGTGCAAGATCAGATTGAGCAAACTCAAGGTGTGGAATGCCGTAAGGATGAAGCCGTGATTGATGAAATTCCGTCTGCGTATAAACCGATTGAAGATGTGATGAAAGCGCAAAGTGATTTGGTGGAAGTGGTTTATACACTGAATCAGGTTGTGTGTGTAAAAGGTTAATTATTATGAATTTTGCATTTGAAATAGAAAAGTTTAATGAGTTCTTGAATGGTTTATGTACTACAGCAAATGCTTTACGTACATCATATACAGGTCCTGAATTTGATTGTTATATTGAACAATTAAATTTTTCCAAAGACAAATCGTTTGAGGATAATTTCAAAGCGTTTTTTTATCAAAAATGCAAAAAATTAAATATAAAACAGCCATCAAATTTTCGACATCATACTGATTGGATTTTTAAAATGGAATCACTTAATGAGACGGATGCGATTCATGGATTTTTTTACAAAAATTTATTTCCCACACTAAACTCCGATCAATTTTCGGAAATTTATCAAAGTATATTCAACAAAATTGAAAAATTGATGGATGAAATTGAATTTGCTAAGCAGGGTTATATCAGTCCTCCTTGGCAATTCAATCCATATTGTCAGCATTGGCAACATCTTTTCATTCAAAGTAACGATATTCAATTGTTAATAACTTTTGAAGCAAATACTTAAAAGTGAACTACAACATGGTTAGAACAACTAAGGTAACAGCCTATGAACTTAAAGCAAATCAAGAAATTAATTTTGATTTGCCAAAACATCCTTATATTGCAATTTTAGCAATCTACAGCCAATCAGTAACACCTGAATGGCAAAGTATATGTTCCGATTGGATTGTAAAATCAGAGCAATGTTATTGGGCTTTAGCTTGGGGTCATGAATGTTCAATTTGGGATGATGCACTAGATTATGCTTATTTAGAATTTTGTAATTACGATCTACCTGAAGATGATGATTACAACCTCATGACCACTTGGCATGAAGACCAAACTTTGAATGAGGTTATAGAGTTTGCTAAAACTTATATAGCATCTCCTTTAGAAGACTCAACTCTAGAAATCATTTTAATTAATATTCAATAATAAGGAAAATCTAATGAATTATGAAACTGAATTAAAAGCCTTAGTTGAGGAAGCGTATTCATTATTTTCCTCTTATTCGATTGGTGAAAAAATCGAAGCGTGCTGTGGACATTGCATGACAATGGAAGATTGTGAATTACTACTTACTTTACCATTAGCACAGCTTGATCAGCGTTTAATTTCGCAATATTTATTTGCAGCAGAATCGACTGATGTATATGCAATCTCACAACAAATGAAATATTTATTGCCTCGAATTTTAGAGTCGTTGATAAATAATGAATATATCCATCATTGTCACGAAGACACGTTAACTAAATGTCATTTTTATTTAGATATTTGGACAGATATTGAATTTATGCAACGTTTCGCACTTTGCTATTTTCAAATGCAATTAATGAAGTTTACAAAAACTACATCAGTCACTCAACACGTTCTCATGTTCCATTTGGCTGGTTTAGATATTCGACCTTTATTAATAATTTGGGAAGAAAATTTGAATGTCCCAACACCCATGTTGAATTTGATTCAAACATTACATTATGATTTTGAAGAATATGGTTATGATTCAGCATTTTCTGATAAAAAAATGATTAAAATCATGAATAAATGGCTCGAAAAGTTACGAAAAAATGAATTGTTAATAAATGCCTTAGTTGAAGTTGTTGGAAGTAATGATATTCCTCAAGAATATCAATATATGTATGACTCGGCATTTGATCAATTACAGATTACAAATTAAAAGGAAAACAATATGAAACTCGCAGAAGCATTACTCTTACGAAGCGATCAACAAAAGAAACTCGCTTCACTGAAACAATGTATCAATGCAAACGTATTGGTACAAGATGGTGATGAACCATCTGAAGATCCAAACGAATTGTTAAAGCAAGTATTTGCTTTAACGCAGGAATCACAAAAATTGGTTTTAGCTATTCATCAAACCAATGCTTTGGCAAAATTAACTGATGGTCGTTCGCTATTGGCTTTATTGACACAGCGTGATGAACTTGTGGAACGTCATAAGATTTTAACGTCTGCAATCAGCAACACCCATCGTGAGCCTGATCGCTACAGCACACGTGAGATTAAATGGCATAAAGTGATTCCTGTATCTTCCTTGCAAAAACAAGCAGATGATATCAGTGCCAAACTCCGTGATTTAAATGTATTGATTCAAGCGACCAACTGGCAAGTAGATGTACTTGAATCTTAGACTACATTTTTAAAAAGTTTTGTTGTGATTCATCATGACAAAAAACGAAATATATTGAGCGAGTACAAGATCCTCTACTTTCACAACATAGGATTGAAAATAATGTGTAGTGGCTCAGAAAAGCGAACGGGTTAGCTTACAACTTTATGTACACTTCAACCCATTACTTTTCATACGTCAACCCAATACATACCAAGTATGGTGACAACTGACTTTGTATCACCAAGTACTGACAATATATTTCACCCTTTTTCTAAAGCAATTGATTGTTTTAGAATAAACCCGAACATACTGGGCGAGTGCAAGATCCGATAACAACTTTACTCCCTCAGCGCAGGATTGAAAAGAAGTTGCGTAGAGGCTGCCAAGCGAATGAGCTAGCTTACCTTTTTACACTTTAGCTCATCACTTAGCACACATTAACACTTTGCTCACAAGGCATTGTTACAACTGACTTAGCACAACCATGTACTGACAGTATGTTCACCCAATCTATCAACTTAGAGGAATGTGTATGATTTTTTAGCAAAATAATTTGAAAATTAACTACTTGGTAAAATATGAACCAATTCTCCTATTTATCCGATAGAACAACTTACAACTCAATTGGAATTAAAATATAATGCAAATTTGCTGAATCAATACCAAAAAGTAAGTATTGCAAAAACACCTAAATATTAAGTATTTTTACACAATATAAATACTTAAACTTAAAAATAATGTATTTAGGAATATTTTAATTCAATCATCTCATTGATGAGTTTGCTAGTTCTGGGGAAATAATATGAAAGTTGCTGAGGCTTTATTAATAAAAAGTGATCATCAAAAAAAACTCACTTCATTAAAACAACGGATTAATATCAATGTTTTAGTCAAAGATGGTGAAGAACCAAGTGAAGATCCAAATGAGTTAATTAAACAAGCATTTTCTATTTCTCAAGACTTACAAGGCATTATCAGTAATATTTATCTGACCTATGCTCGTACCAAACTATCGGATGGACGCTCATTTATTAATGTAATCAATCAACGTGATGATTTAATTGAAAAACAAACTATTTTAATGCAAGCTATTGAAAATAGTGAACAATTTAACCATTGCAATATCAGTGAAGTAAAGTGGAAAAAAATTATTTCTGTTGCTCGTTTACAAAAACAAGCAGATGAAATTAGTATGAAAATTCGTGAATTAAATATGAAAATTCAGGAAGCAAATTGGCAAATTGAAATGTATGATCCACAAAAAAGTCTTGTGACCATTGTGCCACCTTGTATTGAAAAAGTAGGATAATGATTTATTCTGTTCTTTTTTCCACATACTTTATTAAACGATACAGTTAAACATCAGATCATTAAAATTTGATGTTTTAGAATCACCTTTTATACTTTATATATGCTGAACGATTTATTTTGATCGCTCAATAAAATCAGTACTAGATTCATTATTTTTTATCTCTTACTCGAATCATACAGCGATTTAAATCAGCATATTTAATCAAAAAAAAGTTTAGGAAAAAATGAACATAGCGATTAAAAACCAAACGATCCAAATTGATGGTTCTCAAGGTGAAGGCGGCGGACAAATTTTGCGTACTGCCCTTTCGCTTTCTATGCTAACGGGTATTCCATTTGAACTGGTTAATATCCGAGCAGGACGTAAAAAACCGGGCTTAATGCGCCAACACTTAGTTTGCGTACAGGCTTCTCAGCGCATCAGCAATGCCACTGTTGAAGGTGCAGAGCTACATTCACAGCGCTTGTATTTTCAGCCACAACAAGTCCAATCTGGACATTACGATTTTCAAATTGGTTCAGCAGGCAGCACTATTTTGGTTTTACAGACCTTACTTCCTGCCCTAATGATGCAAGATCAAACCAGTCAAATCAGCATCCACGGCGGAACCCATAACCCAATGGCACCTACAGCGGATTTTATTGAGCATTGTTTTTTACCAACAATTCATAAAATGGGTATTACAGTGGATTTTTTCTGTGAACACGCAGGTTTTTTTCCGATTGGTGCAGGTCAGATCAATGCCACTATTCACCCGTGGACAAAACAAACTAAATATACTACTCAGGACAAAGGTAAGCTTTTAGAAACGATTGCATATGCATCAACCTTAAATATTCCTACAAGTATTGCAGATCGTGAACTTGAAGTTTTGAATAACAAATTAGATTTAACGCAACGCAAACGACTCAACTTTCGAGGTATTAGTCAGGGAAATACTGCTTTTGTCGTATTAAATTATGAGCATCATCAACAAGTTTTTTCTGCTTTAGGTGAAATGAAAAAAAGTGCAGAAAAAGTTGCCAATGATTTAGCCAAAGAAGTAAAGGCTTATTTAAATGCCGATGCCATTGCCGATGAATATCTAGCAGATCAGTTGCTCTTGCCTTTAGCTTTAGGCAAAGGTGGAGAATTTACAGCACAAGTGATTAGCGAACACACCAAAACCCAAGCGGCGATGATCCAAAAGTTTTTAGATTGTGAAATCAGTTTTGAAAATATTGGAAATATCTATAAAGTGAGTGTGAAAGTTTGATACTCACTTTGTACTGCGCTAAAACAATAGATGAATTAAAAGCACGATCAATTTAAATCATGATTGATTCATTTTAGAACTAAGCTTTCCACTCAAAACCACTAAAAGCAGCATCTTTTTTTAAAGTGTTTTCGACTGCATTTGCCAACTGTTTGATCATGCTTTGTGTTTCTATTTTTTTAAACCACACTTGCTCTTCATCTGCATGCGCTGAGATTTGACAAGTTAGTAGCCCTGCTTCATTTAAACGACAATGTACACCTAAACCAATCGGGTGATTTTCCACACTGACTGCTACATTTTCTTCGCAATGTGTTGTTTCTGCTTTAAAGCCATATTGAGAAAGCTGTGTTGCTAATAAATCTGTTACATATTCCTGAGTCACAACACATGCATTCTCGTCCTGTGCATTGCTTTGTGCGTGTTTTTGGCAGTTCGCTGTAAATTGTAGTGTTCTCATTGCTTCATCCCAAAGGCTTTATAGTTCTATGCTTTGAGCATAAGCAATAAATACAAAACAGCCAAGCTTTTGCTTGGCTGTTGTCGAACAAATATACAAATTTTAGACTATTGATTTAACATTTAAATTTCGCTTGACCGAACTTAGCCAAGAAAAATTATTCAGTAACTTGAATCTCAAGCCCTGCTTGTGTAGTCAATTGGGTAAAAGTCGGGAAACTGGTTGCTACAGTTTCAGTGCCAACAATTTTAATTTCACCTGAAGTACGCAAACCTGCCATTGAGAAACTCATCGCAATACGATGGTCATGATGCGATTCAATTTCACCACCTGTGAAGATTGCACCCCACTCACCAGATTTACCTTTTCCTTCAATGATAATGCCATCATCGGTTGGTGTGCAGTCAATGCCCATGGTTTGCAAGCCATCTGCCATTACCTGAATACGGTCAGATTCTTTGACACGCAGTTCAGCCGCACCCGTTAAAATGGTTTGCCCTTCTGCACATGCAGCTGCAATAAACAGTGCAGGAAACTCATCAATTGCCAAAGGCACCTGATCTTCAGGCATATGAATGCCTTTTAAAGTACGAGTACCACGAATACGTACATCTGCAATCGGCTCACCGCCTGCAATGCGTTCATTTTCAACGCTAATGTCCGCACCCATTTGTTTTAAAATTTCAAGCACACCAGTACGGGTCGGGTTAATGCCTACCGCTTCAAGGGTCACATCCGAACCTTCGGTAATTGCCGCACCGACCATAAAGAATGCCGCAGAAGAAATATCAGAAGGCACCTGAATTTCAGTACCGACTAACTTTCCACCACCTTGCAAGGAAATACGATTGCCCTCAGTTTTCACTTCATAACCAAAGGCACGAAGCATACGCTCAGTATGGTCACGGGTTGGTTCAGGCTCAGTCACCGATGTTTCGCCTTCTGCCCACAAACCTGCTAAAAGAATGCCTGATTTCACCTGTGCAGATGCCATTGGCAAATCATAATGAATGCCTTTTAACGCTTGCGCACCGGTAATTGAAATCGGTGGCGTACCACGTTCACCTGTAGATTGAATCTGTGCACCCATTTCACGTAAAGGCTTGGCAATACGTTCCATTGGTCGTTTAGACAATGACGCATCACCTGTCATCACAGAGTCAAATTGCTGTGCAGACAACATGCCTGAAAGCAAGCGCATAGATGTACCTGAGTTGCCCATATACAGTGCTGTTTTTGGTGCTTTTAGCCCATTGATTCCGACACCATGAATGGTCACTTCACCATTTTTTGGTCCTTCAATACTGACGCCCATATCTCGGAAGGCTTGCAAGGTTGCAAGTGCATCTTCACCCTCAAGGAAGCCCGTTACATGCGTCGTGCCTTCTGCAATCGCACCAAACATGATGGAGCGATGTGACACAGATTTGTCACCCGGCACGGTAAATTTACCTTTAAATGTCTTCTCACCTGGCAAAATGGTAAATTGTTGTGTCACCTTATTTTTCTCCATCAAAGGTTTATTGGCGAGCATATGATTGAAATGCTGGCGTGCAGCTTGTGCATGTCCCAACAGTCCCATCAAGGCTTGTGAATCTTCATTTTCAATCAGTTGGCGCAATGTTTTCAGTTGTGCTTCAAAACCATCCACTGCGTTCAGAATTGCTTTTTTATTGGCAAAGAAAATATCATGCCACATCTGCGGATCACTTGCCGCAATACGGGAAAAATCACGAAAACCTCCCGCTGCATAGCGGAAAATATCGAGATTATCTTCACGGTTGGCAAGTTGTTCCACAAGATTGAATGCCATCAGATGCGGTAAATGACTGGTATGCGCAAGCACTTCATCATGCTTATCCACATCCATACAAATGACTTCAGCTTTGGCTGCCTGCCAAAGTGTAATCAGCTTTTCGACAGCCCAGTCCGCACTGCTTGGTAATGGCGTCAAAATCACTTTGTGATTGGCAAATAAATCAACCTTACCTGCATGTACACCTGTATGTTCAGCCCCTGCAATCGGATGCCCTGGCACAAAACCAACGGGTAAGCTTTCACCATAAACGGCTTTGGCTGCTTCAACCACATTGCCTTTGGTACTTCCGACATCGGTAATGATGGCATTGTCAGATACATACGGTTTGATCGTTTCAAGAATCTTTTGCGTTGCACGTACAGGCAATGCCAATACAATCAAATCTGCATCTTTGACCGCTTCAATCGGATCGCTAAAACCCTCAGAAATGATGCCAAGCGCTTTTGCATCTTGTAGCGTTTGTTTAGAACGTGTTGAAGCGACAATTTTTTCTGCGAGTTGTTCTGCAACCATCACCCGTGCCAGACTTGAACCAATCAGCCCAAGTCCGATAAATGCAACTTTTTTAAACATAGGTTGAGTCATGACGATATTTTAAAGACCTTCAACCCATTAAATAACAGCTGCTGGGTATGAACCCAAAACACGGACTTCTTTGACCAATGGACGAATATCTTCAATGGCTGCTTTGACATTGTCCTGTTCCACATGACCTTCTAAGTCGATGAAGAATACATATGCCCATTTTTCAGGAAGCGCAGGACGAGTTTCAATACTGGTCAAGCTGATCTGATGTTTTGCAAATGGCGCAAGAATTTCTAACAATGCACCTGCACGGTCATGTGCAGAAATGAGTAATGAGGTTTTATCATTACCACTTTGTGGCACTTTTTCACGCCCAATTACCAAGAAACGTGTGGTATTTTCAGGATTATCTTCAATATTGCCATGTAAAATTTCAAGTTCATAAATACTTGCTGCAACGTCAGAAGCAATCGCAGCCGAATGCCATTCATTACGAATACGACGCGCTGCTTCTGCATTTGAGCTCAGTGCCACACGCTCTACACCCGGATAATGTACATCGAGCCATTTACGGCACTGCGCCAAAGTCTGTTGATGCGCATAAATCTGTTTAATACTGTCTTTACGCGTATTTGAAGAAATGAGGAACTGATGATGAATACGCAATTCAACTTCACCAATGACATTTAAATGCGAAGCTTTGAAACAGTCTAAAGTATGGTTCACCACGCCTTCAGATGAGTTTTCAACAGGCACCAAACCATAATGCGCACTGCCTGCTTCCACTTCACGGAACACTTCGTCAATGGTTGGCAATGGGCGCACCACGGCATCCTGACCAAAATGCTTAAGCACAGCCGAATGAGTATAAGTCCCGACTGGACCTAAAAACGCAATACTTTGCGGTGCTTCAAGTGCCAGACACGCTGACATGATTTCACGGAACAAACGAGCCATGGTGGTATCTGACAATGGACCTTCATTACGTTCCATGACATTACGTAACACCTGTGCTTCACGCTCAGGACGATAAAACAACGGATTCTCTTCTGCGGCAAATTTTGCTTTGGCAACTGCTTCCGCCAGTCTTGCACGACGGTTAATCAGTTGCTGAATTTGCTGATCTACAGAATCAATATCTTCACGGATTTGTGTAAGATCGAGAGAAGTCGTGTTTTGATCATCGTTGATCATTGTTATATCGCCCTTTTGAAAGTCTAGAATTACAGGAGGCTTAAATTTTAAACCGCTGACAGTATAACAATAGTTCAGTTGATTTTGTTGCACAATACCGCTTTTATCTATGTTTTAGATCTAGATTGTTATGCGCAAAATGGTTTGAAATAAAATACACGACATTATTTACAAAGCATCTATAGAATTTTGCACGTCGAGATTTATGATAAATAAGCTAAGCGCAACTCGAGTAATAGAATATGAATAAGAAAATTGCTGTTCTGATTACCCATGATTTCGAAGATACTGAATATCATCATCCCGTCGAAGCTTTTCGCGCTGCAAGTCACTCTGTACGGAATATTGAAAAGGTTGCAGGCAATATTGTCTATAGTCAACAGCGTAGATCTTCTGTCAGTATAGATTTAGGTATTGATGAAATTTCAGTTCAAGACTTTGATGCGCTTATGATCCCCGGTGGGAACTCTCCTTATCTACTTAAGCAAGATCCTCGATTTATTGACTACTTACGTCGCTTTGCCAATGCACAAAAGCCTATTTTTTTATGTTGTTATAGTCCACACTTGTTGATTGATGCACAGCTTGCTATCGGTCGTCGCCTGACTTCGATTGAGGCAATGATTCAGGAACTTAAAGCGGCTGGCGCAGTTATTTTTGATCGAGAAGTGGTGAATGACAATAATCTCTATATTTCTTCACGTTCAACTGAGGAATTGCCTGTTTTTATTCATGAATGTTTAAGTGTGTTAAGGGCTTGAATAAATATATATTTAGTGCCAAATTGAGCGTCTAAAATTCATAGTTCTCAGCTTTGGATAAAATAGTCCAACCACAAACCATATACTTGTACCGATCCATAAAAGTAATGCATAAAATCGTAATTGCTCGGTATTCCAATCAAATGTAAACCACCCTAAAGTGATGAACGAAAGTATTCCTTGCAACTTTTTTGCACTACCCCTAGATAAAATCCATTTATAAAATATTGATAAAGCAATAAAACGAAGAATCCGATATAAGGTATCCACAGTTAAAATTTCTCAATTATTATTTTTAAAGTTACTTTATCGTTAGTTAAAAAGACCTCCGAAGAGGTCTTTTACTTTAATCATCACTTAAATGCTAAATGATCAACGACCAATCATGCCACGCGCCACAATTTCTTTCATGATTTCATTGGTTCCGCCGTAAATACGTTGAATACGTGCATCGACAAAGAAACGAGAAATTGGGTATTCGGTCATATAACCATAACCACCAAACAGTTGCAGTAAACTGTCGATTACTTTCATTTGCATGTCTGAACTGAAGCTCTTTAAGGCTGCTGCTGTTTCTACATCCAGTTTCTTTTCTTTATATAATGCTAAGTTTTGGTTATAGAAAGCCGCTGTAGCAAGCTCATCAATTTTTGCTTGTGCCAAAACAAAACGTGTGTTTTGGAAACTACCAATTTTTTGACCAAATGCCTGACGCTCTTGCACATATTGGGTGGTTACATCAATCGCACCACGAATTGCACCCAAAGCAGTCGCTGCAATTGCCGTACGTTCACGTGGAAGTTCTTGCATTAAATATGCAAAACCTTGACCTGCATTACCCAATAATTGGTTGGCTGGCACTTTGACATTGTCAAAGAAAAGCTCTGAAGTATCTTGTGAATGCAAACCAATTTTGTCGAGGTTAGTCCCTTTCTTAAAACCTTCCAAATGCGTATCAACCAAAAGTAATGACACACCTTTAGCACGTGCCTGCGGATCAGTTTTCGCAGCCAATACCACCAAGTCAGCATGTTGACCATTGGAAATAAAGGTTTTAGAACCATTTAATAGATAATGGTCACCATTTAAAATGGCAGATGAACGCATGCCTTGCAAGTCAGAACCTGCACCCGGCTCAGTCATCCCAATCGCGCCAACGACTTCACCTGCCACCATTTTTGGTAACCAGTATTGTTTTTGTTCTTCATTGGCAATATTTAAAATATAAGGTGCGGCAATTTCTGAATGGCATGAAATCGCAGTCGATAATGCACCATAACCTGCACGTGCAGACTCTTCCACCAACATTAAAGAATACTCTGTCGGTACGCCATAACCACCGTATTCTTCAGGTACGTCTACGCAAAGGAAACCATTTTCGCCAAGTTGTGACCACACTGAACGTGGCATTAAGCCTTCTTTTTCCCACTTTTCATAATGAGGCGCAACATGTTCAGTCATAAAGCGTTTGAAGTTATCTCTGAATAGTTCTAAATCTGCATCGTACGCTAACATTTGGTTCTTCCTTTTGGGCTTATTATTGGGGATTATTCGCTCAGAATATTAACGAGTTCTTTCTGAAATGTCATGATCCTAAATGACCTAAGTACAGGACTCATTAAGTCAATGCGACGCGTATTTTTTAGTCCTTATTTTAATGAATAGCCTCTATTAAGACATTTTTCATCTAAGCATTAAATGCTTTAAAAACCAACATACATCTCAAAAAATAATGAAAACCAATATTCAAAAATAGGTGTAAATTGTTAAGAAAATATTGAAAATATAAAAATTTTTATATAAAAATCAAATAATACTATAAACACTCATACAATAAGTTCAAAATATTAAATATATAAACCAGATATTAAGAAACAAGGCATAAAATATCCAATCATAAAGCGAATAGTAAAACCAATAATATACACCCTGTTTTATATTCTAACTAAAATAAAAAAGGAAGCCGAAGCCTCCTTTATATCTTTTAAAAAAGAAAGTTAAATATTAAATATGCTTTTGAGCACTTTCTTCTAACATTTTACGATCTAATTCTTCAGGATTATTGAGTGCATATTGCAACTTATCTTGATCTAAATGCCCGACCCATTTTGCAACAACAATTGTTGCTAATGAATTCCCTACAAGATTGGTTAAAGCACGTGCTTCAGACATAAAACGGTCAATACCTAAAATTAAAGCAAGACCAGCCACAGGAATATGCCCTACAGCAGATAATGTTGCTGCCATAACAATAAAACCTGAGCCTGTTACCCCAGCTGCACCTTTTGATGAAATTAATAACACCACAAGTAAAGTAATCTGATGAGAAAGATCAAGTTGAGTATTTGTCGCTTGAGCAATAAAAATTGCTGCCATCGTGAGATAAATCGATGTTCCATCCAAGTTAAATGAATACCCTGTTGGAATAACTAAACCAACAACTGACTTCTCACAACCTGCAATCTCAAGTTTTTTCAACATACGAGGTAATACTGATTCAGAAGAAGACGTACCTAGTACAATCAACAACTCTTCACGAATCATACGAATCATTTTTAAGATGCTAAAACCACAAACACGGCTGATTGTACCTAACACAATAAAGATAAATAACAAGCAAGTAAGATAGAAACAGACAATTAGCTGAGCAAGTTGGGCAAGACTACCAATCCCATATTTACCAATCGTAAACGCCATTGCACCAAATGCGCCAATTGGTGCAAGTTTCATGATCATGTTTACAATATTAAAGAAAACATGTGCAATTTGATCAATAAATTTCAATACTGGTTTACCAGTATCACCTAATTTATGAAGCGCAAATCCAAATAAAATTGCGAAAAGTAAAACTTGTAAGATTTCACCTTCAGCAAAAGCGCCAACAACCGTATTTGGAATAATATTCATCAAAAAATCAACTGTTGACTGGGATGCTCCAGACTCAACATATTTTGAAATACCTGATGTATCTAAAGATGCAGGATCAATATTCATGCCTACACCAGGCTTGGCAATATTAATGACCAATAGACCAATTAATAGTGCGATTGTAGAAACAATCTCAAAGTATAATAAAGCAATACCACCTGTTTTACCCACAGATTTCATACTTTCCATACCTGCGATACCACTAACCACAGTACAGAAAATAACAGGTGCAATAATCATCTTAATTAGACGAATAAATGCATCCCCAAGTGGTTTTAACTGCTCACCAATACCCGGAATATGTTTTTCAACACCATTAACTAATTGTGTGGTACTCGGGAAATAATGCCCCACAAGCACACCTGCAATAATGGCAACAATCACTTGAAAATAAAGTGATTTATACAAAGGTTTTTTAGCCATAATGATAACTTCTTTAGATATTTCCTATGACAGAAATATTTTATTTGTAGCATTTCTTAACAGAAACACAGCCAAGTTATTCTCATAAAACAGCAAAAGATCAATTTTTAAAAATAAAAAACCCCTCTGAAAATGGCATTTTCCAGAAAAGTCATATAATTAAAAATTTTATTGATCTTAATTAAGATTTAAAAGTGATAACAGAACAACCTTTAAATCTATGAGAACAGGAGATTAAAAAATTTAAACGATTTTATTCTAATAAAAAATAATCCATCGGACTTGCAAAAAATGTAATTTTTGTTTAATTAATAATCAATTTTGTATTAGACCTTAGTCTTATCCTGATAAGATTTACAGTTTCTGACTTTTTTATGTCATAGTATCTTTACTTATTTTTCTGTTCTTTCACGCTTATTTTATGAATACAAAACGCAATTTATATCAAGACTTTGAGCATCCTTTTGCCCAATATATTCGTATTATTGGTAAAGGAAAAAATGGCGCTCGTTCATTAACTTATGAAGAAGCTTATGCTGCCTTTTCTCTGATTTTAAAAAATGAAGTATTAGATATACAACTTGGCGCTTTTCTCATGTTACTGCGTGTTAAAGAAGAGTCTGTAGATGAGTTAGCAGGATTTGTACAAGCCACCAAAGACCAATTGACTTTTAAACCATTAGAAATTGATTTAGATTGGTCATCTTATGCGGGTAAACGAAAACATTTCCCATGGTTTTTATTGTCTGCTTTAACTTTAGCGCGTCATGGCTATAAAGTTGTCATGCATGGCGCTTCAGGGCATACAGTTAATCGTATTTATACGGAACAAGTTCTCGAATACTTAGGCTATTCCATCTGTCAAAATGAAGATGAAATCGCAACCCAAGTCGCACAACATAATTTTGCCTTTTTACCCTTAAGTGTGATTTCACCATTGCTCAGTGATATGATTAATTTACGTAATGTCATGGGCTTACGTTCTCCAATTCATACTTTAGCGCGCTTAATTAACCCATTTAATGCACCTGCAACCATGCAAGCGATTTTTCATCCAGCCTATCGTAGCTCTCATCAACATGCAGCATTTAAATTGGGATACCAAAATAGTGCGGTGATTAAAGGAGAAGGTGGCGAATTTGAACGTAACCCTGATGCCAAAACTTTAATTTGCGGTATTCAGCAGGGCGAATTATATGAATATGAATTGCCAAAACTGACTGATAATCGTAGCCCAAGTGAAGAACAACTCGACCTTGAAGTTTTTAAAGCGGTTTGGGAAGGTCGACAACACCACGAATATGGCGAAATTGCTGTCATTGAAACCATGGGAATTGCACTTTATACCATGGGTGTTGTATCTGACTATACAACTGCCATGACCCAAGCAAAACAGTTATGGGAAACACGTTGAGCACGATCAACAGCAGATTGAATGAAAAAATATTGCATTTTTTCATTCAATTTTTCAAAATCTAGCTCAACATCTACAAGATCTATCCTGCTTGTTTCATAGAACCCGTTTCTTCAAACTGAGCATGCCAAGACAAGGCTTCACGTAATACATGCGGTGTTTGCCCACCAAGCGCACACGCCTTTTTAAAGTATTTCAATAAATTTGCCTTGTAGCTTGGGTGTGCACAATGCTCAATAATTTTCAATGCACGTTCACGTGGTGCAAGCCCACGTAAATCTGCCAAGCCCTGCTCAGTCACTAAAATATCAATGTCATGCTCAGCATGGTCACAATGACTCACCATCGGTACAACCGAAGAAATCGCTCCACCTTTGGCAATAGACTTGGTCACAAAAATAGCCAGATGTGCATGACGAGTAAAATCACCAGAACCGCCGATGCCATTCATCATTTTCGTACCAGTGACGTGGGTCGAATTCACATTGCCATAAATATCAAACTCAAGTGCAGTATTGATCGCAATAATACCGAGACGGCGAATAATTTCAGGATTGTTTGATAATTCCTGAGGGCGCAACACAATTTTATCTTTATATTGTGCAAAGTTATTCATGACATGTTTGGCACATTCATCTGACAAGGTCATTGAACAGCCTGAAGCAAACTTCATTTTGCCTGAATCAATCAATTGAAATGTACAATCCTGCAAAACTTCCGAATACATTTCCAGATCATGAAAATTTGAATGTTCAAAGCCTGCAAAAACTGCATTAGCAATCGAACCTACACCTGATTGTAAAGGTCCTAAATTTTCAGGCAGACGCCCAATAGCAACTTCATCTTCAAAAAACTGAACCAAATGTTTTGCAATCGCCAAGGTTTCATCATCAGCTTCATCCATTTTGAACGAAGTATCTGGAATATCATTAAATACGATTGCAGAGATTTTGCTCGGATCTACATTGATTCCAACTGTACCAATACGATCACTGGGTTGGGTCAATGGAATAGGATCACGATGTGGACGTGCTTTAGGTACATAAATATCATGCGCACCTTCCAATACAGGGCTGATAGTATGGTCAATTTCAATAATGACATGATCCGCCATTTCGATAAAATTGGCTGAGTTACCGCATGAACCTGTGGGAATAATTTGACCATCTTCGGTGATTGCTGTTGCAGCAACCACAGCCACATTAATTTTTGGCAAATTTTTATGGCGAATATTATCAGCCAATTCTGATAAATGCTGATCGATATACATCACTTCGCCATTGTTAATGGCTTTACGTAATGATGGGTCTGCCTGATAAGGATAACGTCGCGCCAAAGCACCTGCTTCATTTAAACGCCCATCAATACGATTGCCCAAACTCGCTCCTGTTGCCAAGGTAATTTTAAACGGATGGTTTTTTGCATAATCTGCCAATGCCAAAGGCACTGTTTTTGCTTCTCCTGCACCACCAAAACCACTCAAACCCACCACTGCACCATCTTGAATTAACGTAATCGCTTTTTCTACAGACATGACTTTTTCATGTAAAGCT
The DNA here is from genome assembly GCF_030325485.1 of Acinetobacter sp. R933-2. Lineage (NCBI taxonomy): Bacteria > Pseudomonadati > Pseudomonadota > Gammaproteobacteria > Moraxellales > Moraxellaceae > Acinetobacter > Acinetobacter sp. R933-2. The sequence goes on along the minus strand of NZ_JACAIJ010000006.1, from coordinate 66,317 downwards.
ACACAACGAATACGCTCTAAACCGTTTATCATTCAAAAAATCTCAAAATACATCAAAAAATAAAAATTACAGCATGTAAAAACCCATCCCCCTTGCGAACAAGGATGTTGGAAAATCTTGAGCTTTAAATTTTTCAGGAAAATAATTAGATTAATTCAACCGCAATGGCAGTTGCTTCACCACCACCAATACACAAAGCTGCAATCCCTTTCTTGCCACCTGTACGTTTTAAAGCATGAATCAATGTGACAATAATACGTGAACCAGACGAACCTAACGGATGACCCAATGCACAAGCACCACCGTTGATATTGACTTTTTCACGGTCTAAATTGAAACCGTCAATTGCAAGCATCGCTACCATCGCAAAGGCTTCATTGACTTCCCAAAGATCAACCTCTTCAGCAGTCCAACCTGTTTGCTTTAATACTTTTTCAATCGCACCGACAGGAGCAATGGTAAATTCTGAAGGATGTTGCGAGTTGGTTGCATAAGCCACAACTTTTGCCAAAGGCTTTAGACCACGTTCAGCAGCAATATCTTCAGAAGTCACAAGCAATGCAGATGCACCATCAGAAATTGAACTCGCATTTGCCGCGGTAATGGTGCCATCTTTTTTAAATGCAGGACGTAAAGTTGGAATTTTATCAACTTTGGCATTTAAAGGTTGTTCATCTTGATCAACCACAACATCACCTTTGCGTGATGATACGGTGACAGGCACGATTTCAGCTTTGAAATAGCCATTATTTACGGCTTCTACCGCTTTATTTAAAGAACTAATGGCATACGCATCTTGTTGTTCACGGGTATAGCCTTTTTTATCAGCCATTTCCTGAGCAAGAATGCCCATGGATAAGCCTGTTTCAGCATCTTCCAAACCTTCTTGGAACATGTGATCAGTCACTTTGCCATGCCCCATGCGGTAACCTGCACGCGCTTTATCAAGTAAATAGGGTGCATTGGACATCGACTCCATACCACCGGCAACGACGATATTTGCAGAACCTGCTTTGATTGCATCCGCTGCTTGCATCACTGCTTTCATACCTGAACCACAGATTTTATTGATTGTGGTTGCACCTGTTGTATCAGGTAAACCTGCCTGACGCATCGCCTGACGTGCAGGTCCTTGTTTTAAACCTGCAGGTAGTACGCAACCAAAAATCACTTCATCAATATCATTTGGCTGTAAACCTGCACGTGCCACAACCTCTTTAATTGCCACTGCACCTAAATCAGGTGCTGTACATGCGGACAATGCACCTTGAAAACCGCCCATTGCGGTACGTACTGCTTCTACAATCACGATCATTGTTATCTACCTATTCCATCTATTTTCAATTTTGTTATGCACTTAAGCAAGTGAACTTGCTCAATGCTGTCCATAATTTATCTTTCATCATATTCTAATAAATGATTGTCAAAGAATGACTTAATCCTCCCCAACCCTCCTTTTTCAAAGGAGGGAGCTTTCCATAACCAACATTCGCTCATCTTGCCCCTCCCTTTTTTAAAGGGAGGTCGGGAGGGATTTTCATTTAACTAAAATAATCTTAATCAGCTACCTATTCTTTAAAGAATAGAATATTCATCACGCCTGCGCTGTAAAATAATCTTCAGGCAACTGCATCACCAACTCAGCACCCGCCTGAATACGTTGCACACGTGCAGCCAAATCAGGCAGGACTTTGGCTACATAATACTGCGCCAATACTAATTTATTTTGATAGAACGACTCAGACTTCACCTGTGCTGCCTGTGCAATACGTGCAAACATATAGGTATAACTGAGCAAGCCAACTGCATGTAAATAATCAACAGCAACTGCATTAGAGAAATCAGGATTTGTTTGTGCTTGTTCAATAATAAACTGAGTCAGTGCTTCAACTTGCTGACACACATCTAAAGTTGATGTTTTAATGCTTAGGCTATTATCCATCGATGCTGCAAACTCACGAATCTCAGCAATATATTCAGCAATAAATGCACCTTTCGATTTAATGGTTTTACGACCAATCAAATCAATCGCCTGTACACCATTGGTACCTTCATAAATCTGTGAAATACGTAAGTCACGGATACATTGTTCCATGCCCCATTCACGAATATAACCATGACCACCGAAACACATTTGTGCTTCCAAAACTGAATCCAATGCTTTATCTGTTAAATAAGCTTTGGCAATTGGAGTTAATAAGGCAACACGATCATTGGCTTTACGTATCGCTTCGGCATCGGTTGAAAACTTGGTAATGTCCAACTGCTGACCCACATAAACAGCAAATGCACGAGATGCTTCATTATTAGCACGTACATTTAACAACATACGGCGCACATCCCCATGTACCAAAATAGAATCGGCAGGTTTTTCAGGTGATTTCATCCCTGTCGCTGCACGCCCTTGTAGACGATCTGTCGCATATTGCGCTGCATTTTGGTAAGCATATTCAGAAGCACCGATGCCTTGAATCCCCATAGATAAACGCTCATAGTTCATCATGATAAACATTGCAGCCAAGCCCTGATTTTCCTCACCAACAAGAAAACCTTTTGCCGCATCAAAATTCATCACGCAAGTCGCTGAACCTTTGATTCCCATCTTATGTTCAATTGAACCTGCACCCACTGTATTACGCTCACCCAATGAACCATCTGCATTGACTAAGAATTTCGGTACAATAAATAAAGAGATACCACGCGAACCCGCAGGTGCATTCGGTGTTTTTGCTAATACAAGATGAATAATGTTTTCACACAGGTCATGCTCACCACTGGTAATAAAGATTTTGGTGCCTGTGATGTTATAAGAACCATCATTATTAGGTTCAGCTTTGGTTTTGATAATACCTAAATCTGTCCCAGAATGTGGCTCAGTCAGACACATCGTACCTGACCATTCGCCTGTATAAAATTTCGGTAAATAAGTGGCTTTTTGTTCTTCTGATGCAGCCTGATCAATCGCCATACCCGCACCCACCGTCAACAGTGGATACAACATAAAGGATGGGTTGGTACTCCAAATCATTTCATCGGCAAGGACGGTCAGCATTTTTGGCATGCCCTGACCACCCCATGCTTCATTGGCACCTAAACCAATCCAACCACCATCCGCAAATTGCTTAAATGCCTCTTTAAAACCTTTTGGTGTTGTCACCACACCTTGATTAAACTGCGCTCCACCTTCTTCATCTGCTGTACGGTTTAAATCGAGGATCACATTTTTCGAAAATTTTGCCATTTCCTCTAAAATTGCATTGGCTGTTGCCATATCTAAATGAGCTAAATTTTCATTTCCCTGCCAAAATTGTTCAGCTTTAAACACATCATTTAAAATAAAATCCATGTCTTTCAGCGGTGCATTGTAAATCGGCATTGTGGCTATCCTTTCTTTCAACTTTCGAACAAATTCAGTTCTTGAAGCTTTTTAAAATTACAAATCTTTTTAATCACGTCTAACTAGATTACTGATATAACATCAGTTTAGGCTGTTGATTAACTATAAAAACAATAAAATACTTCACTCTAAATAGAAATGTTTTTCAGATTTTTTGACCTCTAAGGTTCAGTTTCCTTGACTTTTTAGCTTTTTTCTTTACATGAAATATTTTGTGAATATTATTTTATTTATTTTTATGCATTTATACTGCTTTGGTTGACTAGAATTTTTTAAATAACTGATATACTTTAGCTACTCTTGTTTATAAATTTTAGGATAACCAATAAATGAGTTCAGTACGCCAACAAAATTTTCTTTTACGCAAAGAGAAAATTTTAACGATGGCAGAAGCATTGTTACTCGATAATAACCAAGATATTACGCTTGCAGAGTTGGCAGCCGAACTTGATATTGCCAAAGGCACCATCTATAAACATTTTAAAAGTAAAAACCAACTATATTTAGAGCTGATTATTTTAAATGAAAAGCGCTTATTAGAAATTTCTCAAGCTTATCATCATGATATTAAAGTTTATGTGTCACAGTACATGCTTTATAATATGCTCAATTCTAATCGCACGATTTTATTGCATGTGATTGAAGAACGTTTAACCAATAATGAACGTAAACTCAAAGAGTTATTTGAAGAACTTTATCATATTCGCGAACAACGTATTTTAGAATTAAAAGATCTCTTTGGCGCACACCTCAAAGCCTTAAACAGTACTATGTCTATTCGTGATTATTTATCATATATTTGGACTGTGACCTATGGTGCTTCACTACTGTTAAATTCAACCTATTATCAAAAGTCGATTGGCTCACGTGAGCGTCTAATTAAACTATATGTTAATCAAGCACTTATGACACCAGATAAATTAACAGATGTAGAGCATCAGACTGAATAATTGATCAAACATCATGATCTGAATTTAGTAACTGACTGGGCAATGGCATTGAATTTACCTGACTAAAAATTTCATAACACATATGTCTTAACCATTGATGACTGGTTTTATGATGGCAAGACATATGCCAATACTGTTTAATCGAGTACGTTGGAAATGAAATTGGTGCAGGTAAAATTTGCAAATTACCACGTGATAATAAAACCTGACTCAAATAATAAGGCACTGTTGCGATAGAATCTGTGTCTTGCACAACCAAACCCACACCTAAATAACTTGGAATTCGCATTAAAACATTACGTTTTAAATCTAAATTTAAGAGCTCATTGGCAATATGGTAATGCCCAACGCCTGCATCAATATCAATATGTGATTCACTCAAATATTGCTCAACTGTAATTTTTTGCTCACTTAAACGAGGATGATCTTTTGATGCAATCACAACATAAAACTGTTCAAAGAGTTTTTGTTGATAAAAACCATTTTCTAAATGAGGCAAAAAACCGATTGCTAAATCAATTTCACCATTTGCCATTTGATAACTGGTTTCAGAAGTAATGGCTCTAACATTCAGTTTGACATGTGGTGCATGTGCCTTTAAGTATTGTGAAATTTTAGGCAATAGGACTAAATGCGATACATCCGTCATGGCAATCGTAAATTGTTGTTGAGATGCAGATTGATCAAAATCAACACTAAAATTATTAATAATTTCAACTTTGCTCAGAGCTTCACTTACCAACGGATAAAGTTGTTTAGACAACTCCGTTGGCACCATTTCATTACCAATACGCAAAAATAAAGGATCGTTATAATGCAAACGTATTTTATTCAGGATGTTACTCACCGTTGGCTGACTCATTTCTAAATGATCCGCAGCCAAAGAGACGCTTTTAAATTTATAGATATAATAAAAAATACTGAGTAACTTACAATCCAGTTCAAACACGAATTTCAATCTCACCTTTTATTTTGACTTAAGAAAAAACCTGCCACGACCATTTATGGGCAAGTCTATGATCTACTTTTTTTCGTCACTTTCCAATGCTAAAACGTATTCTTCATCTTTTAAAATATTTTTTTGCGTGTATTTGTTCATTTTTATTTCAAAATAAAAAGGGTACATCTAGCACTGTACCCTTCATCTGTACGCTAATTTATATATCCACGATCATTTAGTTCGCTTATTCAGCAACAAATAAATCCACTATTAATTCATCTTCTGAGTCTGCATAACGATAATTTGAAAAATCACAGACACCTGACTCACGTAAAATTTCTTCATCAATCATTAAACGCCCTGTAATACTACGTTGTTGACTAATTAAAATTTGATAAGCTGCATCTGCCATAATATTTGGTTTACGCGCTCGACTAAATAAAGCCTTTCCACCCAAAGAAAATTCAACTGCCGCAGTTGAGATTATCGTTCTTGGCCATAAAGAATTTACACTAATACCATAATGAGCAAATTCTTGATTCATTCCCACAGTTAACATACTCATGCCGTATTTGGTAATGGTATAAGGCGCATAACTCGCAAACCATTTTTCATCTAAATTTAAAGGAGGTGATAAATTTAAAATATGAGGATTTTCACTTTTCTTCAAATAAGGTAAAGCAGCTTGACTACAAACCAATACTGCACGTGTATTAATTTGATACATCAAATCAAACCGATTAGGGTCTAACATTTCTACGCCAGATAGCTTAATCGCACCTGCATTATTAATCACAATGTCAATACCACCAAAATGTTCAGCAGCTTGTTTCATTGCTTGTGCAACATTGTTTTGATCACGTACATCAACTTGTATCGCTAAAGCTTTTCCGCCTATCGCCTCTACTTCTTTTGCTACTGTGTAAATTGAGCCACCAAGTTTTGGATGTTCTTCTGTTGATTTAGCAGCAATCACAACATTTGCACCATCTTGTGCAACACGTAATGCAATTTCTCGCCCAATTCCACGACTTGCACCTGTAATAAATACTGTTTTTCCTTGTAATGACATAATTTTCCTCAATTCATTATTTTTTTACCTCTTGAATGTACTGTATAAAAATGATCATCCATAGGATCAAATCTGCCAAAGTGATTTTTTCCTTAACAAAATGACCAATTTAATGAAACTCAAGAGTCAGTTAAATAAATTGTATAATTCACAAAAAAATGTCTTTTTATTTTTCTATTCATACAGCCAAGCTCAAAAGCATTGTTTTTATTCCAATCTGTTAAATTAACTTTATATATAACTTAGTCGCTTTTTCTTTTCTGCATAAATTGATTTAAACGTGGTGATGTTATCGTGAGGCGACATGGATGTCGCCGTTGAGCACAGGTAAAGGGACTTAGCTTGTGCTCAACAAAGGATTTTTGTCACTTTTTATCCTTGAAAAGTGAGGCATTGACTACGCAAAGCAATTTAAACCTTTCAAAGTATGTTGTGTCTGTGCAAACCCATAATTTATATTATCTAACTTTAATCAAATGGTATTATTTCACATAATAAATTCAACAAACGAATATTACAGTTAAAAAAACCTCGCCAAAGCGAGGTTTTCAGTTATCTATTGGATCTTGGATAATTAATAAATTGCCATGTGGTTGCGGTGAATCATTTCCAAAGAACGAGCTTCACCTAGTACTTGATGTACTTTATCAGAGGCTAGACCTTTGACAATTTCGGCAGAACGCGAACTGAAATTGACGCGTCCAACTGCAATTCGATGTCCTTGCGTATCCACACATTCAACCACATCGCCACGATCAAAATGCCCTTCAACTGCTTTCACACCCACAGGCAACAAACTACGGTGGTTGTCTTTGATGGCTTTTACTGCCCCATCATCAATCACTAAACGCCCTGCTGTTTGTAAATGCGCTGCCAACCACTGCTGATGTGCAGTAACACGATCATCATCAGTAATAAACAATGTACCTAAAAGCTCACCTGACATTAAACGAGCCAAAACATTGTCACTTTCACCGCTTGCAATGAGTGTTGGGCAACCTGATTTCGCAGCTAAGCGAGCAGCACGCACTTTGGTCAACATACCACCGCGACCAAACTTACCACCACCACCTGCCATATCAAATAATGACTCATCCATTGCACGAACAGTATCGAACAGTTTTGCATTTGGATTTGAGCGAGGGTCTGAGTCAAACATACCTTGCTGATCAGTCAAAATAATCAATAAGTCAGCATGTACCTGCCCTGCAACCATTGCCGCAAGCGTGTCATTATCACCAAAACGAATTTCATCGGTAGAAACCGTATCATTTTCATTAATCACTGGAATCACACGCCAATCAATCAAATTTTGCAAAGCATCACACGAGTTTAGATAACGACGACGATCCGCCAAGTCATCATGAGTCAATAACACTTGTGCTGTTTGAATGGAATGATTTTCCAAAACACTTGACCATGTTTGGATCAAGCCCATTTGACCAATGGCAGCACAAGCTTGCAGACTGGGTAGATCGGTGGGTCGGTTCTCTAGCTTCATGCGAACCATACCTTCAGCCACAGCACCTGATGACACCAAAATAATTTCGTGTCCAGCATTGTGTAGATCTGCAATTTGTTTCGCCCAATGCGAAATTGCATTCAAATCTAAACCTTGCCCATTTGCTGTGAGTAATGATGATCCGATTTTAACAACGATCCGTTTTAAAGCCTTGAGCTGACGTTGCCCATCTACCACTTCTATCATCTTGTCCTCAGTCTTGATGTTCTAAGCAGATATTGCCCTCAATATCTTTTTTAGAAATTAGCGTACGTAGTACACTTCCATTTCCCCATCATCACCATCGTCTTCTTCGTCATCCTCTTCCAACATACCCGCTAGGCGTTGTTGACGACGCATTTCACGATAAGCTTCTTTTGCTGCGATGGTTTGTTCACGTGTTTCAGCTTCAAGCTGATCACGGAATGCTTTAACTTCTGCTGCGTACTCTGGATCTTCAAGTTCACGCTCACGTTGTTGCTCAATCTGATCCATGAGGTAATACACAACAGGTTTTGTGCCTTCAGACATTAAGCCCGAAGTTCTAAATACAGGACCATCCCACTTGAGCTCATCCAGAATATGTTGACACCATTCTTCACGAGTTTCTTCTGCAAGTTGGTCAATTTTATTGAGCACTAACACGATTGGTAATTTTGCTAAAGTTGGTGAGAATTTTTTTAATTCTTCCAAAATTGCTTTAGCATTATATGCAGGATCAGACCCATCAATTGGTTGTACATCAACAATATGTAAAAGAATACGAGTACGTGCTAAATGTTTTAAGAAACGAATTCCTAAACCTGCACCTTCTGCAGCACCTTCAATTAATCCTGGAATATCTGCCATGACAAATGAACGATGACTGTCAGCATCTACCACACCCAAATTTGGCACCATCGTGGTAAATGGATAATCTGCAACTTTTGGTTTTGCCGCTGAAACAGCACGAATAAAGGTTGATTTACCCGCATTTGGCATACCCAGTAAGCCAACATCAGCAAGCACTTTAAGCTCTAAACGAATTTCACGAAATTCGCCTTTGATGCCATGTGTGCATTTACGTGGAGAGCGGTTCGTTGATGATTTGAAATGTGTATTTCCTAAACCACCATCACCACCTTGAGCAACAAGGACTTTTTGACCACTTTCAATAAGGTCACCAATAATATCGCCTGACTCGGTATCTACAACTGTGGTACCTACAGGAACTTTTAAAATAACGGTTTCACCGCCACGACCAGCACAGTTTGCGCCAGCACCATTTTTACCACGCTCAGCACGAAATTTACGGGTATAACGGTAATCTACTAAGGTACTGGTATTGTCGTCGGCTTCGATTAATACACTACCACCACGACCACCATCACCACCGTCTGGACCACCAAAGGGTACAAACTTTTCACGGCGAAAACTGGCTACGCCATTGCCACCGTCGCCAGCCTCTACGGTAATGACTGCTTCATCAACAAAGCGCATGCTGCCAATCCTCTAAATACTTTAAAACCGCATATTCTGCCATATTTTGAAAAAATTCTCGAATAGTATTCTTCAGCATTACATGAAATTTGCTTTATTTTGTTGATTTTCTAAAAACCATGTATAAATTTTCATGAAAAATAAGACTTTTATATCAATCTAAAATCAGGCTATACAAATTTTACCGATTATTTCTTTTCATCAACATTTTGTTTCATTCCATCATTTGTAGTTTATAAAGTTAAATTATAGAATCTGCAAAACTTTAACAATGAATATGCTATTTCAAAGGAACTCTCTATTGTCTATTGTCCAAATCAGTGCTGCGCTTGGACCCGCAGAATGTGAACTCGCAGTAAAATACACCCTGCAAAAAATGCTAAAAGAATCGAAAAATCAGAATATTAAGTTTGAAATTATTGAATTCAATGAAACCAAATATGGCTATTCTTCTGTATTAATCAATATTGATGACAGTACACAACCTTGGCTTAACACGTGGTTAGGAACGATTCAATGGACGTTTCAGAGTAAAATTCGTCCCAATCATAAACGTAAAAACTGGTTTGTTGGCATTAGCCAATTTGCCACACCACAACAACTTCCTACCGATGATACGATTATTTTCCAAGCTTGCCGTGCTTCTGGTGCAGGCGGACAACATGTGAATACAACAGATTCTGCCATTCATGCCACACATATTGCCTCAGGTATCAGTGTCAAAGTTATGTCTGAACGCAGTCAACACGCCAATAAACGCTTAGCAAAAGAATTAATTGCCTTAAAGTTACAGCAACAATTAGAAAATCAACAAGCAAATCATAAACAAGCGCAGCATTTACAACACGCTTTAGTAGAACGAGGAAATGCCGTTCGAAGCTTTAAAAAGTAAAATACTCATTTAGGAAATACATGCAACAAAAACAATATTATCTTGAAAGTTTAGAGAGTGAAATTTTAGCCATTGCACCTATTCAAAACTTAGATGACATTTTAATTTCAACCCAACTTGGAATTCTTTATAGATTTTCTCTTATCAAACAAAGCTTAACTAAAATTTCCCACATTCAACTTCCACCGCTCAATAAAAGCAATTAAGCAATTCCCTAATACTTTGCCGCAAAAGCATCATCTAAAACGACGGAGTCTATGCACTTTTCAAAGTAAAACAGTCATTGAAACACATTATTAAAAAATTCATCTTTGAAGTATTTTTGCTTTCATATATTAAAATTACGTTGATTAACTTCAATAAATTCTACACCTAACTCAAATACCTTATTTTCTAAATGATTGATTATTGTTGTAATTAAGACTTATCTAGAGCTTGTTTATTGGCTAAAATTTCAGGTAAATTTCTCTCAATCCAGTCCAATAAGTAGTTTAATTTTTCTGCTGCTTGTGCCCCTAAAAAAGTCAGTTGATATTCCACTCTGGGCGGTACTTCAGGATAAACCGTTCTTAAAATAAAACCATCTCGCTCTAACGTTTTCAAAGTTTGAGCGAGCATTTTCTCACTGACTCCTTCAATTTTTTTTCGAATCTCACTAAAACGATGGACACCTGTACTTAAGCAACGCAGCACTAAAACCGACCATTTACTTGTCAAATGTTCCAAAATTTCACGTGAAGGACATTCACTTGATAAAACGTGACCAATCAGATGCGTGAGTGCATAAGTGCTCATTGAATTTTCTCTTTATCGTAAATAGCTTACTTTTATGCATCTACTTACATTAAGTAAGTTTAATCATGATAATAGTAACATCAAGTTTAAAAAATCACCATGATTAAACATATTATCTTTTGAGTATGTCATCTTAAAAAATAAAAAAGCCATCATCAAAATATTAAAATCTACGCTTTTAATGATGACTTTTCTAATATTTAAGGATGAATATTTTTTATTGGTAAATCAATTTGCAAGTCTAAATCAGCCAATGACTGACGCTTATCGTTATACATCGTGGCATTAAACTTCGCAATTTTCTTCATTGTGATCGGGTCATTGATATTTAATACAGGCTTAAACTTATGTTTTACATATAAATTTAACATTTCATTAAACTCAAAGATAACCGTACCACTAAACATAATTTTAATAGGCAATTGATAGGTTCTCTTTAACTTAAATGGCACCTCTAAAGACACAGGAATATCAACTTTTATCGGAAATTTGGGCAACAATTTACTCTGATAAATTAAATCTGTACTTGCATCTAAAGGCATCACCGTATTAATTTTTACCACGGTATCATAGTCAATATCTACAGAAACTGGTGTTTCCACCACAAAACTTAAATCTGCCAAATAACGCCCTTCTAAAGGCAAATTAAGCTGACGATCAATATTTAACTCTGTATCCAACCTCCCTATTGCTTGAGTTTCTAAATAATTCCCAACATGAATTTGTGTTGGCAATGAATCAGATAACTGAATTTCGGCATTGTGTGCTGAAACTTGCAAAGAAGCTTGAACATTCAAATATAACCAAAACAATACTGCAACCAACAACACAACCAGAATAAAGCTCAAGATCAGTGTACGTACAGAATTAAAAATCATACATTACTCCTGCGCCTGTGATACAGGTTTAGAAGCGTCTGAATGCAGTTCAGGGGTCTGTTCATTTTTAGATAAACGAATGCTATTTAAAGGAATTTTCAAATCACCCTTTTGAATTTTAACAGGTAAAGTGTTTTTTACATCTACTGTTGCATCCAAAGTCGATTTGATTGGTACATTTAAATGACCTTGGATTGGAATATTCGTTTTCAATGTTGCATTTAAAGGGATATTTAAATTTTGTTTTAAAACTGTACGTACAGGCGCATCAAATTTCAAATGTACCCTTTGATTTAACGGTACTTGCAAATCAATCGGAACATCTATTTTTATTGGAATAATCCCCTTTAATGGCAAAGTAATATCTTTCCCTAAGACCCTCACCTGTACTTTCGTATCGATTGGCATATTTTGGTCGACTTTTAACACTTCTTTTACAGGAATAACCGTTTGAATAGGGACTTGGTTATCAAAATAAACATGTGGTGTTAAAGTTTGAGTGACAGGTAAGTTTAGTTTTTCATTGATTGGAATTTCAGCATTTACACGACCAGAAACATCCACATTTAAAGCATCATGGATTTTAACTTTTGCTTGCAAAGGTTCTTTTAAATCAATATTTACAGATTGATTTTCAAGTGGAATATAGATATTAAAATGCTTAAATACCCAAATCGCAATCAATACACCACATAACGCAGCAAAAATAATAAAGAGTAATCCACCCAATACATGTTTCGTTTGCAAAATTCTTCCTTAAACTTAATATTTGTTTTCCAACATTCTAGCGTTTATGTGATGCTTTTAACGTTTTTTTATGTGTGGTAAATGTCCATTTGTTCACAAATCATGCTATTTTTCATCATTTTTAATTCAGCGATAATAAAATACCGTTCTTATTTTTATCAAGCATAAAAAAAGAGGCAAAAGCCTCTTCTTTATGAGTCTGAATTTATTCAGGTTTTGTCAATTCTGTCATCGGCCAACGAGGTGTTGTCGTCACAGACAATCCATCCTGTTGCCCTGCTTTTAAACGCTGATAACCCGCAAATGCAATCATTGCGCCATTATCAGTACATAAAGCAGGTTCAGCATAATAAACCGTGGCTTTAATTTTCGCCAAATCAGCTTCTAAACGCTCGCGTAAACGATTATTTGCACTTACACCACCTGCAATGACAAGTGTCTTCAAACCAGTTTGCTTTAATGCTTTGACTGATTTTTTCACTAAAGTATCTACTAATGCTTCTTGAAATGAAGCTGCGATATCAGCATCGCGGTTTTCACCTTGCTCTAGCTCCGTTTCTAATTTTTTTAACTGCACAGATACTGCTGTTTTTAAACCGCTAAAAGAAAATTCTAAACCTTGATGCAACATGGGACGCGGAAATGCAAAAGCATCTTTATTTCCCTGTTCTGCCAATTTAGAAATATTTGGACCGCCTGGATAAGGAAGTTTCAACATTTTTGCAACTTTATCAAAAGCTTCACCAGCTGCATCATCAATAGACTCGCCTAAAATTTCATACTCACCAATGCTATGCGCAGCCATGAGTTGGGTATGACCACCTGAAACCAACAAAGCGACGAAAGGAAATTTTGGTGGCTGTGCTGATAATAATGGCGCCAACATATGACCTTCCATATGATGCACACCAATTGCAGGTTTATTTAAAGCAAAAGCTAAAGTTCGCCCAAATAAAGCCCCTGTCATCAGCGCACCCATTAGACCTGGACCACGTGTATATGCGATTGCATCAATCTCAGACTTTTTCACATCGCTTTGTTCAAGCAATTGATTAATCAATGGAATGAGTTTACGTACATGATCACGAGAAGCAAGTTCAGGTACAACACCGCCATATTCTGCATGCAGTTTAATTTGACTATAAAGTACCTGTCCTCTTAAGCCAACTTCACTGTCATACAGCGCCAATCCTGTTTCATCACAGGAAGTTTCTAAGCCAAGAACGATCATTAAACTGCCTTTTACCCGTATCAAAATATTGCTGAAGCTATTATAGACTTGTGATATGAGATGTAAATGAGTAAAATACTGACCTTCACTTGTGATCAAGGGTAATTTAGCCCTAGATCTTATCCATAAACCAATGAGGATTCTTCATGCCACAAGTTAAATTGAAAGAAGGCGAACCAGTAGACGTAGCTATCCGTCGTTTCAAACGTTCATGCGAAAAAGCAGGTGTTCTTGCTGATGTTCGTAAACGTGAATTCTACGAAAAACCTACTCAAGAACGTAAACGTAAAAAAGCTGCTGCTGTTAAGCGTTACCAAAAGAAATTGGCGCGTGAATCAGTACGTACTACTCGCCTTTACTAAGATTTATTTGTGAATGATTGACTGACTGGACAAAATTAATGACTACTTTAAAAAACCAAATCACTGACGTTTTAAAAGCCGCTATGCGCGCTAAAGAAATGGATAAGTTAACGGTAATTCGTGGTCTACAGGCAGCAATCAAGCAAATCGAAGTCGATGAGCGCATTGAGCTTGATGATACTCAGGTTCTTGCGGTCATTGAAAAGCAAATCAAACAACGCAAAGAGTCGATTAAAGCCTTTTTGGGCGCTAATCGCGAAGATTTAGCTAGTAAAGAACAAGCCGAAATTGAGGTTTTATCTCAGTTTCTACCTGAAGCTATGTCAGAGGACGAGCTTGATTCTCTCATTGCGCAAACAATTGAAGCGCAAGGTGCTACTAGCATGAAAGATATGGGTAAGGTGATGAATTCTCTACGTCCGATCATAGCCGGACGTGCCGATCCTGCACAAGTTTCTGCGAAAATTAAAGCGAAACTGGCTTAAGTACTTATATTTAAAAATCTTTTTTGTTTGATTTGGTCTATTTAATTCACTTCAAAATCGTTATTTTGCAATGAAATAATATTAGCAATTAAATAGCCCAAAACCTTCTAGCAATCATTTTCTATTTTAAATCACACTGAATATTATACTTTTTCACAATTTGCATTTCTGGTGAAGTATTTACCTTAGAAATAATATCTTGTTTTGTGATAGACATATATGATGGTGGTAAATTCGCACGGTTTTCATCTGTTGTTTTATACATATCGTCTACATATTGTTTGACTATAGCGCAATACTGAACTTGTTGTTGTGCATTAAATGCGGTAATTTGCGGATCTAAACTTCTTAAAAAAGACTTCATTTGACTCGTATATTGTGTTGATATTTTTTCCACATCTCGTACATAACGGTCTGTTGCAGCTGCAACTGCATTTTGTATACAACCTAGTAATACAATTACAGTCATTATTTTTTTCATAAACATACTTCAAAATTTGAAAGATTACATTAGTGCTAAGCCTAACTTTTTCTATTGAAAATAGATATTTATATTTGTTACAAAGTGAATATTCAATAAAATTATATAGCATTATATACGCATTTTTTGCTCATCCTGCATGACTTTTAAACGCGCTTCAATACGTGAACTCATCGCATTATTTTCTTTAGCCAAACGCTGTGCATGCAAAAGAGATTTAATCGCATTTTCCTCATCACCTGACCAATATTGCGCTTCAGAACGGTAACGTAAAACATTGACTGTGCGCATTGGATTATTTTTATCAAGATTTGCGGCTTGTTGTAAAAGTTGCCAACCTAAAACATCCATTTTATTTTTACTGACAAAACGATTGATCAAGCTTTCTGCCTCTTTACCTTTGTTCTGGCGAATATACACTTCAGCAAGTTTATAACCCAAAGCACGGTTTTCAGGCATGATCCGTTGTTTGCTAATAACAGCATTATATGCATCTTCTAATTTATTTTGACCTAAATAAATATCTGCTTGAAGTAAATGTAATAAGCTATGATCAGCATCCATAGCACTTGCTGCATTTAAATAATTTTGCGACTTTCCATAATCTCCTAGTTTTAAATGATAGGCGCTCGCAGCCAATAAGCCTGCATAACTTTTTTGCTGTACTAAATTATCAAGTTGTTGCTGCGTGGCTTGATCTGAAATTGCTGCGGTATACCATTTAATAATCTCAAAGTCCTGTTGATGCTGATTAAATGGTACACGTGGAAATTGTTGAGCACGTAAACGAGCTTCGCTCATACGTTCAGTTGTGAGTGGATGCGTAAACCAAAAATCTGGTAGAAAACTTAAACGACTTGTTGAACGATGCATTGTTTCAAAAAAGTCAGCCATACTCTCAGGATTATAGCCAGCACCATACATAAATTGCATTCCTATACGGTCTGCTTCACGTTCTTGATTTCGGCTATAACTGAGTTGCTTGTCAAGTAATGCAGCTTGTGTACCTAACATCACCGCCGTACCAACATCACCATCAGCCTGAGATGCAATTGCTGCACCCACAATAATGCCTGCTAGAGCCAGTAGACCTTGACCCTTAAAAGCCTCTTGAGAACGACTATAATGACGTTGAGTCACATGTGCAATCTCATGTGCCATGACACCAACAACCTCATCCATACTTTTTGAGGATGTTACCATTCCTGTATTCAGTGCAAATAACCCACCAGGTACAGCAAACGCATTAATTTGTGGATCTTTTACAATGACAAGCCCTATAGGCGTTCCTACTTGTGTTTGGCTTAAAATTTTAGAAAATACCAACATAAATTGGTCTTCAAGCCACGGATCTTGCACGATTGGCATTTGATGTTGAACTTGGCGATAAACTTTTTCACCAATCATCTTTTCTTTTTGTTGATCAATTAAGCCCACACCACTACCAATTTCAGGAACTTCAAACTTTGGCGCAGTGCTGGGATAAAAGTTTTCAGTTGCCTGCACAAGACAACTGATACTTATCCCTAATATCAACAAAATCTTTTTCAATACCATGCTCTAATCAATACTTTTCATCACTATAGCATTGGATCTTGAACAAATTCGAGACAAAATGTAGCAGTTTTTAAACTACTTTCTAAAGTCCAAATTTCTCATTAACAACATAATGTGGTACTCGTCCTTCTAAAGCCTCAACTAGATTTTGATAGGCTAAATGAACCATTTTTTGACGGGTTTCTTCTGTTGCCGATCCAACATGTGGCATTGTCACAACATTATCTAATTCAAATAATTCAGAGCTTTGTAAAGGTTCTTTTTGATAAACATCTAAACCTGCTGCAAAAATTTTCTGTTGCTTTAAGGCTGTGATCAAGGCATTTTCATCTACAACTGAACCACGTGAAATATTGACAAATACAGCATGTTTTTGCATTAAATCAAACTCTTCTACACCAATAAGCGCTTTTGATTGTGCATTTAAATCCACAGCAACGATCACAAAATCAGATTGTTGCAATAAATCTTTTAAACTGCGGTATTGTGCATTTAACGGCTGAGCCAATTCTAGTTTTTCACGACGATTATGGTATAAAATATTCATATTAAAACCATAAAAACCACGACGGGCAATTGCCGCACCAATATTCCCTAAGCCAATAATTCCCAGTGTTTTACCAAAAATATCTTGCCCAAATTGAGCCGAACCCACTGTACGTGTCCACTGACCTTGTTTTGTCCATTGATCTAAACTAGGCACTTTACGTGCTGCACTCATTAATAATGTAAATGCAAAATCTGCTGTTGTTTCTGTTAACACATGGGGTGTATTACTCAGCCAAATTTTCTTTTGATTTAAATAGTTAAGATCATAATTATCATATCCCACACTGACCGATGAAATAATTTTTAATTGTTGTGCAGGTGCTAAATTGCTTTCATTTAACAAACGCCCTGCACCAATCATTGCATCGGCATCGACGACATGTTGACGAATTTGCTCATTGACATCGCCCATCTTAGGATTAATGACAACAACTTGATATTGCGCTTCTAACTTACTTAAAATATCTGCATCAATTTTACTAAATACCACAACTTTTTTTTGCATCGTACTTCCCTGCGCCTAGTCAATATTATTCATCTTTGTCTTACTTTGCATAAAACCCCACAAACGGCGTTTTAACAAAGGTTGTGCTAACATTTCCGCTAAACTGGCTAATTGGATACTCTCATCACTCTGTAAATAGCCAATAGAGCCAAGTGTTAAAATCACTTTATCTTGTTTCAAAGCAGCTAAAAAACCTTGTATATAAATTTGCGCGCCGCGTCCATCTTGAAATTGTGTCAGTGGAAATGGCCATTTTAATTCAAAGTATTCCCCACTCATCGCATTTTGAATATTCATCCAAAGTTGCTGTTGTTCTGCTTGTATATGAGTAGCATCTACGACAATTACACAGCTTTCTAAACAAAAAGCTTGTAATTGGAAAGGCTCAACTTTACTTTCTACAATCGTGTCTTGTTGTGGTACAAGCACAGACTCAGCGACTTCAGGTGTAATCGCTCGTGAAACGCTATGTTCTGGAACATTTAAAATTTTATTTTGAACTGGCTCTTTTTGCTTAACTTGCTCAATGTGCTCTGGCTCAATTTTAAACTGCACATCTGAAATGATTTCTTTTGCAGCAGTGTCTCGATATAAAGTCTTTGGATATTGGCGCACAGGCACACCGTGCTTTGGAATCCACAGATCTATTCCAAGAGCAGCTAAAATATTTCGCTGATGTTCCTGCACGTTTACATTCATCACATTATTCAATCTTTAATTCAGCACATATTCTACCGA
Source organism: Acinetobacter sp. R933-2 (assembly GCF_030325485.1). Classification (NCBI taxonomy): domain Bacteria; kingdom Pseudomonadati; phylum Pseudomonadota; class Gammaproteobacteria; order Moraxellales; family Moraxellaceae; genus Acinetobacter; species Acinetobacter sp. R933-2. The sequence goes on along the minus strand of NZ_JACAIJ010000006.1, from coordinate 47,758 downwards.
GCTTTGCATATTTTTGCTGTGATTTCTCTTCGTCCGCTCATTAAAACAACAAAGCATTTTACCCATAGAATTCAATGTATTATTAAGTGAAAATAAACCATATCAAATCTAGATTGATTTTAGATACATTCTAAATAATCATGATGCTATTTTTCTTTTGCATTTGATCCACAATTTCTTCAGTTTCAAAACCTAAACGCCAATACAATAACTCTAAAACATCTAACTCATCTTGAGTAATGATGCGATCATGCCACAAACAAACTTCCGCAACACCCAAAATACTCAAACGATCTCTTAATAATAAGCCTGCAATATCATTTAAAATTTCACTTAAATCAATTGGTTCATCTGAAATTTCACGAAATAATTCCAATTCTTCCCGAGTTAAAACACGTTGTAAAATGTCATATCGAACTTCTAATTGATTTTCACTATTAATTTGCTGCACATGTAGTAAAGCATCAATTAAACGCACAATTTGCGGCTTTACTGTTTCTAAAGAAGATGGCGTATGCATTGGCAATAAATGCAATTCAGCTTTTACACGCTCAATCAGCAAAGCATCTAGCAAACCTATTTCACCATCTTCTTGAATAATTTTAGCCAATTTAGTGACAAACTGACGTGCGCTTGTGGCAGGCATATTGCCCAAATTTGCACAAGCATCGTGAAAAATTTGAATATGAACACGCCCATCTAAGTTTAATAATGAGTCTACAATCGCACGACTCACCTCTGCCGTTGAAGGAATAAACTCTCGATATTGGCGAATCATGAGAATCGCAACCATGACCTCACGAGACCCTGTCGAAGTTTGCATCGCTCGCTGTAATAAATCAGGGCGTTGCATTTGTCGCCTAACTTCTGAATTTAGTGGCTTGATTGCGTCGTTTAATGCAAAACTAATCGGTGATAAACGCATCAAAGGTAAAGGTTGCGGCGAAATCCACGGTGTATAACTTTCTGCGCTCAACTCTTCTAAAGGACGCATTAATACAAAAAGAGGCTGACTGCGTAATTTTTTTAAATTTTCTATTTGTAAATCTTGTAATAATGTTGGATTTAACTCATAAATACGATCTTCAATACTTGGATGAATATTCAACCAACTTTGTGGGCTTAATGAGTTAGCAAAACACATATGAGCAATGGACTCAGAATATTCACTATGAATCTGAGAACCCGCATGATGCACATAAATCCGCAATAAAGTTTGTATATTGGCATTATTTAACATCAAACGTTTTGCTTTATAATCATTATAAAAAGTACGTCCGCCCAGCGTAAAATATTTAATTAAACGAGAAATTAAAATCCCCATACTGCCAATCAGCCAAATCACACCGCCAATCGCAACGAAACTGGTCTCAAATTTATGACGTCGTCCTTTTTCGTAAACACTAAACCCTTGCTTCGCAATTTTACTTCCTAATTGACTAAAAGAAGTTAAACCACTATACAAAATTTTCAAACGGGTATTTTCCTTCGCTTCACCCGATAAAATTTGATTAAATTCATGTCCTAACAAGCCATAAAGCTCTAGCTCATCTAAGTTTTGTAAAGCTCCCCACGTTAAAATAATCACCGTATCTCGTGGATGCAAACCTGCTGTTAAAGCATTGACTCCCACCTCATCAGGTAAGACATAAATACTGGGCAAATCAATATCAAAATTTTGTGCTAATTTTTCTGTAATTTTTAACGCCACATTTTCTTCAGGCGTACTTTCAATCAAACTTAAACGGCGTGCTTTTAATTGTTTAGCAAGAGAATGCCCACCTTCTCGAAACACATAAAATTCATAAATAATTGACCCTAAAATAACAACCAATAAAGCCCCAACACACAATGGACTAAATGTATGCCAAAAAATAGACTCTAAAGGGTTAATATAATGAACCAATAAACCGAGTACAGTATTTAAAATAAAAATTGTAATCAGTACAGCAACTGAACAAATACTGGCAGACCACAGTATATTTTTGTTTTTTATTAAATAATGACTGACATCTTTCAATGTAAACATCCTCATTACATTGTTAGGCTATGGATCTCAATAAGCATTACACTAAGCTGATTGCTCAAACATCATAAAGTAAAAAAGCGGGAATTACCCGCTTTTTAAAAGTTTAACGCTAGATTCAGCATTAAGCTCCTTCTTTAATTCCACTTAGATCAACAGATGCTGCATCGATATTAACATCGATATAACCATCTTTTTGCTTTTTCGCCATATCACTACGGCTATTTTCTAAGTCAGTCAGATATTGTTCATCAATATCACCTGTCACATAAATACCATCAAATACTGAACAATCAAACTCTTGAACTTCAGGAACTTTATGGGTTTTTACTGCTGCTTTAAGATCATCCAAATCTTGGAAAATCAAACGGTCAGCACCAATAATTTCTTGAATTTCCTCAACAGTACGATGTGATGCAATCAATTCAGCTTTAGCAGGCATATCAATACCATACACATTTGGATATTTCACCATCGGTGCTGCTGAAGCAAAATAAACCTTACTTGCACCTGCGTCACGTGCCATTTGAATAATTTCATTACACGTTGTACCACGCACAATAGAATCATCAACCAGCAACACGTTTTTGCCTTTAAATTCAAGCTCTACAGGGTTTAATTTTTGACGAACAGACTTTTTACGTTGCTGTTGACCTGGCATGATAAAGGTACGACCGATATAACGGTTTTTCATAAAACCTTCACGGAATTTCACACCTAAAGCATTTGCCAATTCAAGCGCAGACGTACGACTTGTATCTGGAATTGGGATCACCACATCAATATCGTGCTCTTCACCCCAATCACGCAAAATTTTCTTCGCTAAGGTTTCACCCATTTTTAAACGTGCTTTATACACAGAAATGCCATCAATGGTCGCATCTGGACGTGCAAAATAAACATATTCAAAAATACATGGGCGATAGCGAGAATCTTCAGCACATTGTTGTGAGAAAAATTCACCTTGCGAATTGATAAAAATTGCTTCGCCTGGTGCAATATCACGCTCAACTTTAAAGCCAAGCGCAGTAATCGCAACAGATTCAGAAGCAATAATATATTCTTTTTCGCCATTTTCAGTTAAACGTGAACCGTAAATTAATGGACGAATACCATTTGGATCACGAAAACCAACAATACCATGCCCTGTGATCATCGCAACAACACCATAAGCACCTTTACAACGCTCATGGACACGTTTAACAGTATGGAAAATATCTTCCGCTTTTGGCTCTAAAGTGCCACATTTTTGCAATTCGTGTGCAAAAACGTTTAACAATACCTCTGAATCTGAATCAGTATTCATATGACGTAAGTCAGTTTTGAATAAATCATCATGAATATCAGCAGCATTGGTTAAGTTACCATTGTGTGCAAGCGTAATACCATAAGGTGAGTTTACATAAAATGGTTGTGCTTCTGCACTGCTTGAAGAACCAGCAGTTGGGTAACGGACATGACCAATCCCGTAATTACCTAACAACGCACGCATGTGACGAGTATGGAAAACATCGCGTACCATACCGTTATCTTTTCTTAAAAATAATCGACCGTTATGACAAGTTACAATCCCAGCTGCATCCTGTCCCCGATGTTGTAACATCGTTAACGCATCAAATAACATTTGGTTAACAGGTGATTTACCGGCTATACCAACGACTCCACACATAGCTACCTCGCAGACCAGCTAGGATTAATAAAATGGGTTCTTAGTTGAGTGTGCTGAACGATCTTCTTGTGCTGAAGATCCATTCTTAGACTCAGTTTTTGAAGCATCATCAGAATGTGCCTCAGAATGAATATGACTAAGTGCTTCATTTGCCGCTTCTTTAGAAAGCTCTGTTGCTAAAGGTGCATAAGGCAAAAGAAATTGAATCATTTTGGATTGTTTCCATAGGGGTGAAATTTCCACCCATGGTCCCACGCCTTGCATAGTTATGAGGACGATGAACAAACCTTTCAAGCTGCCCAGTGTCCCACCTGCTAAACGATTGAGCGGTCCAAGCTTAAAAGTCTTTAAAATTCGGTTGAGTAGCGCTGTTACAATCCATGTAAGAACAACAATAATTAATACAACAAAAGCAAAGGCAGCAATTTTTTGCACCACAGGATCTTGACTTAATATCGCCATGGAGGGCGCGAAAATAGCTGAATATTTTGCTGCAATAATCAGTGCAAAAACCCAACCCACTAAGTTCGCAAAGGCATTTATAAATCCTTTTCGCAAACCGTTTAGCCCTCCAATGAGCAGTAGTATAAGTATAACAATATCTATGGTGTTCATTTTAGATCATAGCGTCAACACAGTCCTTAATTAAAGTCGGACCTGTGTAAATCATACCACTATAAATTTGTACTAAACTTGCACCTGCTTGTTGCTTTGCTACTGCTTGATCACCAGATAAGATCCCACCCACACCAATCAGTGGAATTTCATCTTTTAATAATTTTGAAAAAGCCGCCAAACATGCTGTACTTTTTTCAAAAACTGGGGCACCAGATAAACCGCCTGCTTCATCACCAAAAGCTAAGCCTTCAACACCTTCACGTGACAAGGTCGTATTGGTCACAATCAAGCCATCAATTTTAAATTCTAATAACTGTGAAGCAATAAACTGAATATCACTTTGCTCTAAATCTGGTGCAACTTTTAATACTAAAGGTACATAATGCTGATATTCTTCAGCAAGTTCAAGTTGACGTTTCTTTAAAGTTTCAAGTAATTCAGTTAAGGCATGCCCACTTTGCAATGAGCGCAAATTTTGAGTGTTAGGTGATGAAATATTTACCGTAATGTATGATGCATAAGCATATACTTTTTCAAGGCAAATCAAATAATCTGAAACCGCATCTTCAACAGGTGTTGTGGCATTTTTACCGATATTAATCCCTAAAACACCTTTGAATTTTGCAGCTTTTACATTTTCAACGAGCTGATCAACGCCATCATTATTAAATCCCATACGGTTAATAATGGCTTTTGCTTCTGGAATACGGAATAAACGAGGTTTTGGATTACCTGCTTGAGGCTTAGGCGTAATTGTACCAATTTCAATAAAACCAAAGCCGAGCGCAGCTAAGGCATCAATATACGCACCATTTTTATCTAAACCTGCCGCTAAACCAACGGGGTTAGGAAATTGGATTCCCATGCATGTAACAGGTTTAGGCGCAATCTTTTGACGCATTGCTCCGACTTTATGCGCTGATTTTAACAGCGATAATGTCAGTTCATGTGCACGCTCCGGTGCTAAAGAAAACAACAATGGGCGAGCAAGTGAATACATCATAGCTAGAAAAGTCTACTGCTTTTTAAGTTGCCGTATTATAGGCACAGTATGGCAAAAAGGCTATGCTTACTACTGCTTTATTTTCACCGCTTAATGCACTGTCGCTGTTAATTTAATCTGTGAATCGACTTTTATGAGTTCCATTTTTTCAATGCTTACACCCATTTGTGCAATTTGTGTTAAAAAGTTTGCCAATACAGCATAATTTTCATGTTGCCCAACAATTTGAAACTGCTCACCCACTTGTTGACTTGCGATTGATAAACCTTGTTGTTGTGCGACACGTTGAATTTTATCAGGCACGGTCAAAGATAAATCATCAGCAGGTTTCATTGTCACGACATTACTCTGCATCCACACAACAAGATCTTTAAGTTCATTCAGCCGCTTTTGTTGATTTTCTGCTGCTTTATGAGTTGACCACAATGCTGAACCCACGATAGCAACCACCACAAAAATCGTGGTAAAAATAACCATTACTCGTTCACGCATTGACATTTTATCAAGCTGATCTGTAATTTTTTCTGCCCAAGCATCAAAGCGATGTTGAATATTGTCTATTGCTTTCATTATTGTATTTTCACCAGTCCTACAACAGAAGCACCTTCTGTCTGTATCGTCCCAAGTTCTGCTTTAAAACCTTGCTGATTAAGCTGTTGTACTAGCGTCTGTAATTTATCTGAACTCGTCGCAATCAAATCCATATTCAAAATCGTATTATCATAATTGACTTTATTTGCCACAATTTGATGCTGCATTAAAATAGGTCCGACTCGACTCAAAAGTTGCAATGCTTGTGTATTCGCACTTTGGCTCAAACGCAAGTTACTTTCAAATTGGCTTTTAATATTTTGCTCAGTGACTCGACTATTTGCACCAAACCAAGATTTGTATTGGTCAATCGCAATCAATGCTGTTTGATCTGCCACTTTTCGTAGTTTCACCCAACGTAAGGCATCAAAACTTAACTGTACTAAAATTAAAGCCAAACATAATACTGCACAAGCTTTCCAATAACCAGAAACCGAACCACTTTGCTCTTTGGCTTTAGGTAGTACATTAAAGGGATGATTTTTTAATTTTTTCGCTGCTAAGAATTGATAATTAAACTGCTCAAGATATTCAGTTGTCGTTATAGCAAAAAGACAATCTAGTTGTTCAGCAGTTAATTGAGCATATTTATATCGTCGCTCTTTTTCAGAAAACTCAAGATATAACGCTAAATCATCAACAGAATTTCCCATCCACTCATTTTCACGAACCAACAAATGCCCATTCAAACTAGCAAGCACGGTTTGTTTCACCTCAGGCACAGGCAAAATAAGAAAATCGGGTAATAAAGAAACCACTTTTACAGGCAATAAAGACAATGAATGCTGCATCGTGGTTACAGCATATTGATGTATACCTAAAATTGTTACCTGATCTGGAGCTTGAAAGTGTGAAAATACCTTCATCTGATCAATAGGTAAAATGACATATTCTTCAAGTAAGTATTTTAGTCCATCTGGACCCAGTTTTTTATATTGTTCTTTCGTCAAGCTTTGTTGCAAAATTTGCACTTCACGACTTGGAAAATAAACAACGGCTTCTTCACCTTGATGAAGCTTCAACTCTTGAATCAATTGCTCAAGACTTACAGCACTATGCCATGCATCACCCTGAGACCACTGCCAAACCCCATCGGCTTCTGGCATCCATAAATACAACATTAATTTTGTTCTGCCGTGTTATTTGTTCTAAAATGCTTTTACGCTGTTGGAATAAAGGCTTTTTGTTGTGTAGATAAACCTTGAGTAATCACACTTTGCTCATAAATACGAGCTTCTGCAAGCGCAAAAGGATGAAAATTCTCACCTGTTAATTGTTCAGCAATATGTGCAACAACATTCATGTGACAAACCACAATAATATTTTCAAATGGCAATTGTGACAACCAATCTATTGCATCTTTTGCATCGTCATCAGGTTTAATTTTATCGCAGATCAACACACTGACATCTGAAAAATATTGTTGTAGATGCGCTAATGTTTCTTGAGCACGTAATAATGGACTCACAATAAACACATCTGGTTTATCCAAATCTTTTAAATACTGTGCTGTTTGTTCTGCCTGCTCATGACCACGTGCTGTTAATGGGCGCTTATGGTCATTTCCATTGACAGCAGGAACTGCCTCACCATGACGAACTAAAGTCAGTTGCATAAAATTTCCTTATTGATTTGTTTTGAATTATACCGATTCTTTATGACAACACTATCTCAGTTTGACAAAAATTTAGACTTCATGATGGGGTAAAACAAACTCTACATCACTACGATGTCCATTTTTCATTAATGATACCGCAATATTTAAAGGCGGCGCACCTTCAAAGATCACTTCATGCAATGCAGCAGTAATGGGCATATATACATCTAGTTCTTTTGAACGAGTATTGACCTGAACGATGGTATTAATACCTTCAGCCGTTTGCCCAAGTTCTTTGGTCGCCTGCTCTAAGGATTTACCTGAACCCAATGCAAAACCCACTTGATAATTACGACTCAAAGGACTATTACAAGTGGCAAATAAGTCACCAACACCAGATAAACCAAGAAAAGTTAAAGGGTTTGCACCTAGCTTCACTGCAAAACGACTCATTTCTGCTAAAGCACGTGTCAAAATCATACTTTTGGTATTTTCGCCTACTTGATATGCAGCCGCCATTCCCATTGCGACAGCATAAATATTTTTTAATGCGCCTCCAAGTTCTACCCCATGCACATCATCACTACCAAACACACGAAATAAAGCACTATGTAAGGCTTGTTGTACGGCATAACGTACAAGTTCAGAGTCACTTGCAATCACTGTACCCGCAGGCTGACCTGCCATGATTTCTTTTGCAAGATTAGGACCCGATAAAACACCATAAGGTACTTCTGGCAACTCATCACGAATAATATCGCTCATAAAATTAAAGCTTTTCGCCTCAATCCCTTTGGTTAATGACACAACCGCCTGAGCACTGATAAAAGGCTTAATTTTCTTTAAAACGTCACGAAATGAATGGCTTGGGATTGCCACTAAAATAATATCACGATCACGAACAGCTTTTTCTAAATCTGACTCTGCTTTTAAGCCAAGCTCTAAAGGATAATCAGGCAAATAGCGTTTATTTAAATGTGTAGCATTCATTTCCTCAGCAACAGCTTCATCACGAATCCAAATCATGGTATCACAACCATTTCGTGCTGCTGTATTTGCCATTGCTGTACCAAAACTACCGCCCCCTAACACAGTGACTCTTAACGCAGTTTTTTGATTTAATACTACAGGCTCAACCAAATCTGAAAATTTTAACTCTGACATTATTGTTATCCTAAAACATAACTGATGTTGATATTAAGGGTTCATTCTTATTTAAATTTTAAAATGCTTGCCAAACTGAAACATGAGCTTCTGTACTTTGTTCAGCACGTGGAGCGATCGCTTTTGCCGCAGTTCCAATATAAATAATCCCTGAAATAAGATCGTCAGGTTGTAGTCCTAACTTTTGTTTTAATAATTTTGACTCAACAACTGCACCACTACGCCACATACTTGCAAAACCTTGCGCTTGTAACGAAAGTAAAAAGTTTTGAATAGCAGCACCTGAACTTAATGTTTGTTCAAATGTAGGAACTTTAGGATGCTCGACAAAACGTGTCACCGCCAAAACTAAAAGTGGCGCTCTAAAAGGATGGGTTTTTACACGTTCAACTTGAATAGGATCCATTTCTCCTAAATTTTGAACTGCCTCCGCCAATAACTCACCAAAAGCTGCACGCTGATCGGCAGATACAACAATAAAATGAGTTGGCTTTAAACGATGATGGTCAGGCGCAGTTAAAGCAGCTTGAAATGCGAGTTCTAATTGTTCTGCATTGGGTGCAGGCTCAATTAAATGCCCAACAGACTGACGTTGATGAATATTTTGCTGCACAATTTGAAGATTTGAATCTGCCATTGACCATGTTCTATAAAAACCTTTTGAATCAAGATTAGCATAAACTTTTAAAAAAGCGTGATATTTGCTGAATTTACTCAACACAATTCTGACTATTTCACAGGACTGCCATATAAAACATCATATTTAATACATATTTTGGCATTTTTATCTCTATTCCTGTGCTGCAATATCAGGATCATTTATTATTTAGAGCGAACCTATGAAAAAAACGCTTATTATCGCATCTATGCTGTCTAGTGCTTTCTTATTTACGGCTTGTAGCTCCAACCCGACTCAAACTCAAGCGATTCAAAAACCAAACAACCAATATGAAGTGACTGGTTTAGGCAAAAGTCAGATCATTTCCAAAAATAATGCGATCAGCGCAGCAAATAATGCGTGTGGTAAAAAGGCGACGCCTATTGTTATAGATGAAAAAGTTGAATTTAATGGCGCGCTAAAAGGTGTATTTGACGAACAAACAGGGAAAATGATTACGGCTGCGGCAGGTGTATTAAGTTCAGTAATTGGTAAAGGTGGTATTGAAAAAGATACAGATTATCAAACAACATTGACTTTTACTTGTCAGGCGAATGCTTAATTCCTATAAAAAAACCTCTCAAAATCGAGAGGTTCTTTTATTTTTAGCGCCTTAAAACTGCTTAGCAATAACCATCCAAGCGTGTTAAAGGCAATTTTTGTCCAATCGCTTTTTCAATTTCTGGTAAATAAAAAGCATCATCTTCAGATAAAAAGCTAATACTTACACCTTGAGTACCTGCGCGACCTGTACGACCAATACGATGCACATAATCATCTGACTGCTCAGGAAGCGTAAAATTCACCACATGAGAAACGCCATCTACATGAATACCACGCCCTGCAACATCTGTAGCAATCATGATATTGTGCTGACCATTTTTAAATTGATCTAACATTTTCAAACGCTTATCTTGCGCGATTTCACCTGAAAGCATCACGACTTTATAACCATCTGATTTTAAATGATCATAAAGCTTTCGAACTTGATCTCGTCGATTTGCAAAAATCATGACTTTTTCAATCGGCTCATCAGACAATATTTCTCGCAACAAACGATACTTATCTTTCTTTTCAACAACATAAACACGTTGCTCAACATCCTGATTGGTTTTCTTTTCAGGTTCAATTTCAACAGTTACAGGATTAAACAACCATTGTTGAGCAAGGTTTAAAACGTCATAGCTGAATGTTGCAGAGAACATGAGCGTTTGACGCTGTTCTTTACGTGGTGAATAACGCACAATCCGTTTTACCGATGGAATAAAGCCCATATCCAACAAACGGTCGGCTTCATCAATCACTAAAAACTCAATTTGATCTAACCAAACTTCTTTTTGCTCAGTAAAATCAATTAAACGACCGGGAGTAGCCACCAAAATATCAACAAAATTTTTATCTAATTGCTTTTTTTGTTTATCAAAGTCAACACCACCCACTAAAGTTAAAACATTTAAATCTGAAAACTTAGTTAACTCGCGTGCATCACTTTCAATCTGAATGGCTAATTCACGTGTTGGCGCTAAAATTAAAGCACGTGGCTCACCACGAAAACGTTGACCTTTCACAGGATTTTGCAATAAATCATTAATAATACTGACTAAAAAAGCCGCAGTTTTACCTGTTCCTGTTTGAGCGCGACCAATCGCATCATGCCCAGCCAACGTATATTTCAATACTTTCTGCTGAATGGGGGTCATTTCTTTAAACCCTAGAGCATCAATCGCTTGCTTAAGTTGCGGATGTAAATTTAGGGTTTCGAAACCTGATGACATATATACGTGCTCTAACGGTAAAATATAAAAATATGAAGTATTATAAACAAACACAGCTAAAAAACAAAAACGCCCCAATTCATTAAAATTGGAGCGTCACTTAAGCTTTTACAAACTTAAGAATTAGTCTAAAGGCTGAACTTCTTCAGCTTGAAAACCTTTTTGACCTTGAACAACGCTGAATTCTACGCGTTGACCGTCACGAAGTGAACGGTGTCCGTCGCCTTGAATAGCACGGAAGTGAACGAATACATCGTCACCGCCAGCGCGTTGAATAAAGCCAAAACCTTTAGTATCATTGAACCATTTAACAACGCCTTGTTCACGAGCTGTCATAAGTTAATCCTCAGTTATTTAGAAAAAAGGACCACCCGGTGTTGCAAACAGCAGAGCAAACAAAGTTTAAAATATTTTTTATTTCAAAGCTTGTAATCATTCTGTAAGACTATTAACAAAATCCCGGTTACATCCACTTGTAATTCAGATAAATGAGCAGTTGTTACTGCACCATTCCTAAAACACGCAAGGAGCTTAACATGGGTGAATCACAATTAATAGAATTTTTTTAGATAATTATGAGATAAATATTTTCATTTCATCAATATTTTCTCTAACTTTTAGCTGAAATGCTTTTTCACAAAGTCTTTAACGCAAAAAGATTGGGCTGAGTTATTTTCTTTGTTAGACTAAACATTGTTTGATAGATAAATGTTATTGCTCATAAAATGACTGAAAGTTTAACTCCTGATTACATCACCATTGATGCCATAGGCAAACCTTGCCCTCTGCCACTTTTACTTTTAAAAAAGCAATTGAAAAAGTTACCAACGCCGCAAAATATTTTGCTAAAAGCTTCAGATCCACATAGTGAAATTGACATTTTGCGTTATTGTGAACTTCATCAACTCATTTGCCAATTCACACAAATTTCAGATCATGAGCTACATTTTTTAATAAAATCTTAAGTGTTTCAATTTTAAATTAACAAAGATTCAGTATTTTATGTTAATGCTTGTATAATTGAATAAAAGTTTACATTTCTATACCCAATTTTCCTTAATTATGAATGCCAATACAATTAAGATGAAGCTATGGTATTACCACTATTATCCTATAAGGAGAACTCATGAGTGACAGCAGCAATCAATTGATGCCCCTGTCCTTATCTGCGCCAGGTGTTAATCTGGGTGCTTATATCAGCACTGTGAACCAAATCCCCATTTTGACAGCCGAACAAGAAAAAGTGTTGGCTGATCGCTATTTCTATGATCAAGATTTAGATGCGGCAAAAATGTTAGTGATGTCTCACTTACGTTTTGTTGTTCATATCGCACGTAGTTATGCAGGTTATGGCTTACCTCAAGGTGATTTAATCCAAGAAGGTAACCTTGGTTTAATGAAAGCTGTTAAACGTTTTGACCCCAACATGGGTGTGCGTTTAGTTTCATTTGCGGTGCATTGGATCAAAGCTGAAATTCACGAATATGTCATTCGTAACTGGCGTATTGTGAAAATTGCGACCACCAAAGCGCAACGTAAATTGTTCTTTAATTTACGTAGTTTAAAAAAATCAAGCAAGAAACTGACTTTGGAAGAAGCACAGTCCATTGCCAATGACTTAAATGTGACTGCTGAACAAGTCCTTGAAATGGAAGGACGTTTAACTGCATATGATGCTGCTTTTGAGGCACAAGGCGATGATGACGATGAAGGTTCAACCCATGTTGCACCTGCGCTTTATCTCGAAGATAACCGTTATGACCCTGCACGACTGGTTGAAGAGGAAGATTATGAAGCGCAAAGTACTTCTGCCCTGCACGATGCCATGGAACAGCTCGATGATCGCTCTCGTAATATTTTACAGCGTCGTTGGCTAGATGATGATAAATCTACATTGCATGAGTTGGCTGCTGAATATAACGTTTCTGCCGAGCGTATCCGTCAGTTGGAAAAAAATGCAATGGATAAAATCAAAGTGGCGATGTCATCCAACTAAAAACTTTATTTCTATCTTCATAAAAGGGCGATCTGCCCTTTTATTTTTTATTTAAGTATTAACTTTTACAGTGTTTTTCCGCCTTAACCTCAACTTAAAATTGTGCTAAGGTGATGCGAAAATTGATGTAGATGACAGGCTTATGTGGATTGCAATTTCAGCCCTGAATTTAGCTTTTGCCGTGATCCTGGGTGCTTTTGGCGCACACGGTTTAAAAAAGATTGCATCACCTGAACAATTAGCATGGTGGCAAACAGCAACAGATTATTTTTTCTACCATGCCTTAGGTCTATTGGCGCTGGGTATTTTAAGCAAAGTGATTCCGCAGCTTCCAATTAAAACCAGTTTTCTACTGCTTCAGGTCGGTATTTTATTTTTCTGCGGTTCACTTTATATCATGGCATTGGGTTTACCCCGAGGTCTCGGTGCGATTACCCCCATTGGTGGTGCACTCATGATTGCAGGCTGGTTGCTGTTGGCATGGAATGCACTGAAGTACGCAAAATAAAGCGTTTAAATTTATGTTTTGCTTGAAAGGAATGGATTTTTTATGCAAATTTTCTTAAATGGCGAGCCTCAAGATACGACTTGTCAAAACCTCTTGCAACTCATTCAGGAATTATCCCTTGAAGGCAAACGTTTTGCCGTTGAAATGAACGAAATGATCATTTCCAAAAGTAAACTTGAGCAAACACCCATTGCAGCACAGGATCGCATTGAAATTATTCATGCGGTTGGTGGCGGCTGATGGGTATAGAGAGATTGAATCATCCCATGCAAAATTTTAATCATTCAGACAGTCCTTTAATTATTGGCTCACGTCGCTTTCAATCACGTTTACTGGTTGGCACAGGCAAGTACAAAGACATGCAGGAAACTGATCTGGCGATTCAAGCCAGTGGTGCTGAAATTGTCACGGTTGCAATTCGTCGTGTCAATATTGGGCAAAATCCTGATCAACCCAATTTGCTTTCAGTGATTCCCCCTGAAAAATATACCCTTTTACCCAATACCGCAGGTTGCTTCGATGCCAACAGTGCTGTGCGTACCTGTATGCTTGCACGTGAACTGCTCGATGGTCACAACCTGGTTAAACTTGAAGTTTTGGGCGATGAAAAAACCCTTTATCCGAATGTGACGGCAACACTTGAAGCGGCCCGCACGTTGGTTGAAGATGGTTTTGAAGTCATGGTCTATACTTCTGATGATCCGATTGTGGCACAAGAACTTGAAAGCATAGGCTGTGTTGCCATTATGCCTTTAGGCAGTCTGATTGGTTCAGGCTTGGGCATTTTAAATCCGCATACCATTTCCATTATTAAAGAAAATGCCAAAGTACCAGTTTTGGTTGATGCAGGTGTGGGTACTGCCAGTGATGCAGCGATTGCTATGGAACTGGGTTGTGATGGCGTGCTGATGAATACTGCAATTGCGGCGGCGCAAAATCCGATCTTAATGGCATCAGCAATGAAAAAAGCGGTTGAAGCAGGTCGTGAAGCATATTTGGCAGGTCGTATGCCTCGGAAGCGCATGGCAAATGCAAGCTCACCTGAAACGGGTTATTTCTTTAAATAATCAGTACCAAGCCTTTTATGACTTAATATTGAAAAAGGATTCCTCGGAATCCTTTTTTATTTATAATGAATCATTAGAAAAATGAGGTCATACCATGATAAAAATAATCAGCCCTTTGTTTTTACTCAGTTATTTATCCATTCATATAAGCTATGCCACGCCTGTAGACTTACAAAAATTTATTCCAGCTCAATGGGAAGTGATTTCTAAAGCAAATGGTGATTTAAATGCCGATGGTCAAAGTGATGTCGCACTGTTGATTCAGCCAGAAAATACCCAAATACAGGATCGAAAACTACTGATTTTATTCAAAAACAATCAAAGTTATACACTGTATTTGAATAAAAAAATTCCTGCATGGACTTATCCTGATGAAGAAAACTGTATCAACGATGCCATTTCAGGAGCAGGTCTGGCAATAAAACATGGCATATTGGATATCGGTTTTAATGCCATGAACAGTTGTTCCAATTGGTACGGCGAAGGTTGGACATATCGCTTTCAGTGGCGTAATAAACACTTGAAATTAATTGGTTTTGAATACTGGTTCATCTATAAAACTGATGGTAAATCCAAACGCTATAGTGGAAATTTTTTAACACAAAAATTGAAAAACACTTTTGCGAATGAGTTTGATGATCAGATTCAACCTCAAATTTCATGGAAAAAATTAATCCCGATACGACCAGATCAACTTGAACACATTCAATTTAAAGACAATCCTGGTTTCTTAAAACAGATGATTAAATAAACTCAGCCATATACTCACTGTTCAAATCCCAATAACTGTTCAAACCCCAATCATCATCAAAACTGATCCTGATTGACCTTAAAGCATCAGATCTTTTTCAAGAATCCGAATTTTGACCTCCAATACATCATCCTGAACTTCTGCCTGATATGCCTGCATATGAGCTGTTTCCAGATGTGTTTGTAAGTGCTGCATACTTTCCCAATATTCAAGCATGGTAATCACATTGGGATTTTTATGCTGAAAATCAGCCTCTACTTGTGCATCCAGCAATAATTCATAACCATGACAACCCGACTCTGCCAAAACCGTTGCTGTGATTTTCCGAAAAGCATCTATCACTTTACTTTTATGCTCTATGCCCTCTCGTGTATGGATTTCCGCTATCACAATCAACATGTTGCGGCGTCCTGATTCAATGAGCCAACTGCCAATGCTGCAAAAACCTGATGTAAATGCTCACGATATTGCTGTTCACAATCTGTAATATTGGGTGCTTTAATCACATCGTTGGCAATATAAGTGGCAAGTGCTTGCATACCTAAAAACTGATTGGCTTTATGAAAGGGTAAATAAACGCCATCGACGCCCACGCCATGGAAAAATTGCTCAGGATCGGTAAAGGCTTGCATCGGCGCATTCCAGGTCAAAGACAACATATATTTTTTGTCATGCAGCAAACCACCTGAACCATACTTTTTAGAGGCATCAGAACGGCTACGTCCATCATTGGCATACAAAGTTCCATGACCTTCGGTAAAGACATCATCCATATATTTTTTTACCGTCCAAGGCGCACCCATCCACCAACCTGGCATTTGATAAATCACCACATCCGCCCACAGATATTTCTGAACTTCTTGTTTTACATCATAATCACAGTCTGCACGACTCACCTTTACCGCATGTCCCAACTCGCTTAACACGGATACTGCAAGCTCAGTTAAAGTATTGTTCAATTCACCATTGGAATGTGCAAAAGTTTTCGCGCCATTGATAATCAGAATGTTGCTCATATTTAACTCTAAATCTTAATCGATGACAGCACTATAAAGATTTACGTTATTGCGAAAAATACAAGATTAAGCAAAATATTATTGACTAAAAATCAACAATCATATCAATAAGCATAAAAAAGCACCCGAAGGTGCTTTTCAAAAAAAAATTGTATTGCACTGAAAATTAAGGAATCAAACCTTCATCACGCATGGCAATCTGTACAGATTGACGTTCTGCAACCAAGTTGCGTAGTGCAACAATATTTTTAAATGGTGTTAAGTCATGATGAATCACATTCGACCAATTGGTCAGGACAAATAAATAAGCATCCGCAGGTCCAAAACGGTCATTCACTAAATAATCGTATTCAGACTCACCTAAATAATCATCAATATATTTCAACATTTTATCAATGGTTACATAACCACGTTGTTTTTCTTCGTCAGAAACGGCTGGATTAAAAAACACTGCATATTCATCATGTAATTCTGAGTTTAAATATCCTAACCATTCTAAAACTTTCGCACGTCCCAAACCCGAAGGTGGAATTAAATCTTGTCCTGCATCATGTTGCGCAATAAAAGGAAGGACTGCAACATTCTCAGTCAAAATCAAGCCTGGGTTGATTTCCAAGGCTGGCACATAACCTTTAGGATTAATTTCGTAATAATCTGCCCCTTTTTCAGTCGTGTGCGTTTTTAAATCAACACGTACTAAGTCAAAATCAACATTAATTTCATTAAGTAAAATATGGGCAGCGAGGGAACATGCACCTGGTGAATAATACAGCTTCATATCTAATCCTTGTTATATGGCTATTTCAGTTTTAAAGGGCTTCTTTACCAATTTCAAGTTGAATCAGGTGAAATTTGCAAATAAGCGTAAATTTATAAATAAGTAGTACTTTGAATATTCAGTAAAACCATAAATTTTTCAAGTGAAAATTCACTATGTAAAATCAAAAGATGTTTTATCATACACATTTTTAAAAATGATGAATTTTTAGAAATGAAAAACAAAAAAGCCAGTCATTTATACATGACTGGCTTTTTTGTTATTTGTAACACAAAGTTAATACAATAGATTGAATTAACTCAATTTTAGTTTACTAAAACTCAACTGACCGTCTTCAGCACCGATCAAGATCGTATCACCTAAGATAAAATCTCCTGCTAAGATTTTTTGAGCCAATGGGTTTTCAATCTGTTGCTGAATCGCACGTTTTAATGGACGCGCACCATAAACAGGATCAAAACCAGCATCAATCAGAATATCAAAAGCTTGATCATCAACTTTCAAACCGATGTCACGTTCATTTAAACGAGCACGTAAACGATCCAACTGAATATCGGCAATGCCACGAATCTGTGATTTTTTCAATGAATGGAATACCACCAATTCATCAATACGGTTAATAAACTCGGGACGGAAATGTTGTGATACCGCATTCAACACAGTTTCACGAACATCTTCATCGCTGGCATTTTCACCCAATTCACGGACATCACTTGAGCCCAAGTTCGAGGTCATCACAATCACAGTATTTTTAAAGTCAATCAAACGACCTTGTGAATCCGTTAAACGACCATCATCCAATACCTGTAGCAAGATATTGAACACATCTGGATGCGCTTTTTCAACTTCGTCAAACAACACAATACTGTATGGTTTACGACGAACAGCTTCTGTAAGCACACCACCTTCTTCATAACCCACATAGCCCGGAGGCGCACCAACCAAGCGACTGACCGAGTGTTTTTCCATAAATTCAGACATATCGATACGAATAATCGCATCATCACTATCAAATAAGAAATTACCCAATGCTTTGGTCAATTCAGTTTTACCCACCCCTGTTGGTCCAAGGAATAGGAACGAACCACTTGGACGGTTCGGATCGGACAATCCTGCACGTGAACGACGCACTGCATTCGATACCGCAACCACAGCTTCTTCCTGACCCACCACACGGTTATGTAAGAATTCTTCCATATGAAGCAGTTTCTCACGTTCACCTTGTAGCATTTTCGATACAGGAATACCTGTTGCAGCACTGACTACTTCAGCAATTTCATTTTCAGTCACTTTGGTACGAATCAGTTTCGGTTCTTCATTGACTTCCGCCACTTCTTCTTCATTCAAACGTTTTTGCAACTCAGGAATCACACCATATTGCAAACGACTTGCTTCTGCCAAATCACCTTCACGTTGTGCTTTTTCAAACGCTGTACGGGCTTTGTCAAGTTCAATCTGGGCTTGATTTGTGCCATCAACCAAACGTTTTTCAGCAATCCACACCTCTTCCATATCGCTGTATTCTTTCTGAACTTCAGCGATTTGTTTTTCCAGATGCTCAACTTCAGCTTTACTCACAGAATCAGCATCTTTTTTCACTGCTTCCAACTGCATTTTCAATTGGATTAAGCGGCGATCCAAACGGTCTAATGGCTCAGGTTTTGAGTCAATTTCCATTTTGATGCGTGATGCTGCTTCATCAATCAGGTCAATCGCTTTATCGGGCAACTGACGGTCTGTAATGTAACGATGTGACATTTTCGCTGCAGCAATAATTGCTGAGTCAAGAATTTGCACACCATGATGCGTTGCATACTTGTCTTTTAAGCCACGTAAAATTGCAATGGTATCTTCAACACTTGGCTCATCAACCAATACTTTTTGGAAACGACGCTCTAACGCTGCATCTTTTTCAATGTACTGACGATATTCATCCAGTGTGGTTGCACCAACACAACGCAACTCACCACGTGCTAATGCAGGTTTGAGCATATTGCCCGCATCCATCGCACCATCGCCTTTACCTGCGCCTACAAGCGTATGTAATTCGTCGATAAATAAGATGATTTCACCATCGTATTTTGCTAAATCTTTCAGCACGGCTTTTAGGCGTTCTTCAAATTCACCACGGTATTTTGCACCTGCCAATAAAGAACCTAAGTCCAATGATAAAACACGTTTACCTTTGAGGCTTTCAGGTACTTCACCATTGACAATACGTTGTGCTAAACCTTCTACAATGGCTGTTTTACCCACCCCTGGTTCACCAATCAACACAGGGTTGTTTTTAGTGCGGCGTGACAAGACCTGAATGGTACGACGAATTTCTTCATCACGACCAATCACAGGATCTAACTTGCCTGACAACGCACGCTCAGTCAGGTCAATGGTGTATTTATTTAACGAATCACGTTGATCTTCATGGTTATTTGCCATAACTTGTTCGCCACCTCGAATATTTTCAATTGCTTTGCGTAGTTTGTCAGTCGTCACACCCACGCTACTTAATAATGTTTTGGTTGCACCTGTTTCAGCGAGCGCCAAAATCACCCAATCGGTTGATAGAAATTCATCCCCTGCCTTTTGTGCAAAACTGTCAGCCAAGTTGAGTGCACGCACAGCCTCAGGGTTTAAGTTAATATCACCTGTCGGATTGCTAAGTGTTGCAGCATCATTGAGGGCTTGTTGCAGTTTATTTTTCAGTTCAGGTAAATTTGCACCTGATTGCTGCAATAAACTGAGGTTTGAAGGTTCTTCCAATAAAGCCGAAAGAATATGAATACCCTCAATCGCTGTATGGTCTTTACCCATCGCTAAAGATTGGGCATCGGATAACGCTTGTTGCAGGCGGTTGGTAAATTTTTCAAATCGCATTCTTGTTATTCCTCACAACAAATTCTGTACTTGAATAATAAATGGGAACACTTTGTGAATTTTCAACTTAAATTTTTAAATATTTAATATATTTTTCAAAAACTTACTAAAATACTCAGGATATATTTCAGTATTAATATGCGTCCTGAATGTTTCTTTTTCAAGTCAGTGTTTTAGAAAAATATAAGGGCTAATTTAAAATATTTGTATTTGCATGATAATGTTTTAAAGTAAGCTGAAATGAGAATTTTTAGAATAAAAACAATGTTGATTTTTGGTAAAAGATGAATGTATATAGCAATTTCACAACGAGTTTAAAATAGGATAAATTATGGGAGAACAGACACAACATATAACTATCGCTTTATTTAGCAATGAGAGCCATATTTCTAAATTTATCAATATATTAGTAAACACCTATCAAATTAAAATTTTAGAAAAAAATTTTTATACCAACGCAAGACCGTATAGGTTATATTTCATTAATGAATACCCTTATTTCTACTCTGAAGAATTTATTAATAAATATCAAAATTATATTTATGATTTTGAGAATTCAATCAGCTTAGGATATCCTTACGAAAATATATCTGATTCTGATCTAACTCACTATAAATTAGAGGTTGAGTTTTACGAATATTTTAGATTTTTTATTGATGAAAATAACCCCATAGAAATTTTAAAAAATAAGATAAATAAACAAACTTTGATGCAATTTGATATATTTTTTTATTTTGATATTTCTTTAAATAAATATGTTCTATTTCAGGTCATTACGAGTGACATATATAATTTACTAAGAAGTTATTTTTTTTATATAAATGACAAAAAAAACTATCTACTTTATGCAAAAGAATTTATGCAATCAAATAACGGTTTGATTAGCAAAAAATATGAAGAGTTATATCAAAAAAATTTTTACTACTATGAAAAATTAATGGTTCAGACATTAAATCCATCCGTTTTTATTAATTTAATAAAATACTCAGATTGTTTTAGTTTTGATGAAGATACAACATTAAACCTAAATTACTATTTCTTAGGAAAACACAATCTAAAATTAAAAAATGATTTTCACTGGAATCGAATAAACAAATTATATTTAAATTTTGATAATTAAATATAAATCAAATTTTACTCTTATATATATGATTAAAAAATCAATTACATAAGAGTAAATGTTCCAATGCCACAATTGACATTGGAATTTTTGATGCAAACTAAACTTTCGACTTGGTTGCTGAACTTTGCGATACCGCACTATTTGCAGGCACACTTTGTGTAATCCAGACATTCCCACCAATAACAGCACCCTGACCAATGGTAATACGCCCTAAAATGGTCGCACCTGCATAAATCACCACATTATCTTCAACGATAGGATGACGCGCATATTCCTTTTGTAAACGCCCTTCACCATCGACTTCAAAACGCTTCGCTCCCAATGTAACCGCCTGATAAATACGAACATTTTTACCGATAATACAAGTTTCACCAATCACCACACCTGTTCCATGATCAATAAAGAAACCTTCATCGATTTCTGCACCAGGATGAATATCAATCCCTGTTTTGGAATGTGAAATTTCAGCAATCAAACGTGCTAACAAAGACAAATCTTTTTTATAAAACTCATGGGCAATACGATGATAAATAATCGCCATAATCCCAGGATAGCAAAGTAATACTTCATCGACACTACGAGCGGCTGGGTCACCGTGATAAGCAGCGATGACATCAGTATCGAGCAGACGACGTAATTCAGGCAATTTTTGTGCAAATTCAGTCACAATATTTTGTGCAATTTCATCAATTTCACTCAGATGTTCTTGTTGCTTTTTATACTTAGCATCATAACTCAAGTTCAGTTTGACTTGCTCTTGTAGGGCATACAAGTTTTTTTCTAAAGTATGTGCGATATAGAAATTTTCACTTTGTTGTCTTAAATCGTGTGGTCCCAAACGCATGGGAAACAAGATTCCACATAGATCATTCATGATCTTTTTGATTTCTTCTTTGGAAGGCAGCTCCCTACCTCCAAAAACTTTTAAGCTTTTTTGCTTGGTTCGCCATTCACTGCGTGCCTGCTGTAATTCTGTCACGATATTTTGAATATTCCATTGGGTCATACGTCTACCTGCTATGTCTTTGCTCATTTCATTATTGTTTTAATAACAAAATATGTTTCACTCGATTGTTCAGTTCTTCTATGTAAATGGTATTTTAATCATCTGTTTTTATATAATAATTATTCGTATATCTATAGCAGATTTGTATATAAATGAAGCTAAATTTTAAAAATCACTTTTCTAAAAAAAGAATATACAATCCATTTTTTATTCATTTTAAGAATATAAAAAAGCATTATATTGAGCCTAAATATTTTCAATAAATTCTGAAATAACATTTTAAGAATTTGATCAAGGTGAACCATGACTAGCGCAACTCAAATTAATACCATCCAATTAGATGAACAAAAAGTCAAACAAATTTTGACTGAAGCTAAACAGCGCGCAGAAGATCATTATCTAGAGTTTACTGGCACTGTTTTACCACACGAAGCTTGGGCATTATTTCAATCAGATCTTGCTGTTATTGTTGATGTTCGTACAAATGAAGAACGCAAATTTGTAGGTTATGTTGAGGACACCATACACATTCCTTGGGCAACAGGTACAGCATTAAATCGTAATCCACGTTTTGCCAAAGAACTCGAAAATAAAGTCGGGAAAGATAAAATTATTCTACTACTTTGCCGTAGTGGAAAGCGCTCAGCTGCTGCTGCAAATGTCGCATTTAATGCAGGATTTGAAAATATTTACAATATTGAACAAGGTTTTGAAGGCGATCTCGATGAAAATAATCATCGTGGTGCTTTCAATGGTTGGCGTTTTCATGACCTACCTTGGAGACAAGAATAATTTGCACTTTTTGGAATAAGCTTAGCATTTTACTTCACAAAAGTTCATTTTTTAATCATAAAAAATTAGAAGATTTTGTGAAGTAAATCTACTAGATTAGTCATTCAGCATGACAGCTTTAAAATGAAAAAAATAAAAGATTGATTCAAATTAAAACTGATACAAAGGAGAACACAGGGACATTTTATCTAACATATTCATACTTATTAAAAAACAAACACATTTACAAATACATCAGGATTTACCATGGCTAAAAACCAAGATACACCACGCCAAGCATTAAATGACCTAGCAGCTCGTCAACTTGCCAATGCAACAAAAACTGTCCCACAACTATCAACAATTACGCCGCGATGGTTGACACATCTATTACAATGGACACCTGTAGAAGCTGGTATTTACCGAGTAAATAAAGTTAGTAATACCGATGATATTCAAGTGGCATGTACACAACGTGATGAAGCAACATTGCCACAAACTTTTGTAGACTATGAAGTTAACCCACGTGAATATTTTTTAAATGGTGTTTCAACTGTTTTAGATATTCATACTCGTGTTTCTGACTTATATAGCAGCCCACATGACCAAATTAAAGAACAACTACGCTTAACCATTGAAAC
This sequence comes from Acinetobacter sp. R933-2, assembly GCF_030325485.1. Taxonomy (NCBI): domain Bacteria; kingdom Pseudomonadati; phylum Pseudomonadota; class Gammaproteobacteria; order Moraxellales; family Moraxellaceae; genus Acinetobacter; species Acinetobacter sp. R933-2. The sequence continues at coordinate 24,126 of NZ_JACAIJ010000006.1, read as the reverse complement.
CATCAAAGAACGTCAAGAAAGTGAGCTGATCAATAATCCTGAGTATGGCTTATTAGCAAGTGTTGCCGATGGACAACGTATTTCAACGCTTACAGGCGCACCTACACCAGATGACTTGGATGATCTACTACGTAAAGTATGGAAAGAACCTGGCTTTTTCTTAGCGCACCCAGATGCAATTGCTGCTTTTGGTCGTGAATGTACGCGTCGTGGTGTTCCACCTCCAACTGTAAGTCTTTTTGGTTCTCAATTCATCACTTGGCGTGGTATTCCACTGATCCCTTCAAATAAAATTCCTGTAGAAGATGGTAAAACTAAAATCATCTTGCTGCGTGTAGGTGAAAAACGTCAAGGTGTAGTTGGTCTATTCCAACCAGGTCTAGCAGGTGAACAAGCGCCTGGCTTATCTGTGCGTTTTATGGGCATCAATCGTAATGCTATTGCCTCTTATCTCATTTCTCTATATTGCTCTTTAGCTGTATTAACAGAAGATGCTTTGGCTGTACTTGAAGATGTGGAGGTTGATAAATACCATGACTATCCAACAACTTACAAGTAATTTACCTTCTACTGATGCTGCATCTGCAACCGCAGATGCACCGATTAGTGAATCGGTTATTGCACAATTGGCAGCAGAGTTTTTCTCTGCTTTGCCAAAGCAAAACGCACATGGTTTAAACTTAGATTTACCTGAGCATGCAGCACCAAGTATTAGTCATCCGCCACAGCCAAAGGATCCAATTGCGGCTTTGAGTGGGCGCATCCCTGCTGTAGTGCAACAAAGTAGTCTTAACCCTAATTCTACTCAACGCTTGGCTGATCCAACCACAGATCATCCTGAACGTCGTATTTTGTCTTCATCACCTGTGATTGGTGGCGCGCATAATCCTGATCCTTCAGCATTATTCAATCGTATTCATTTACCTTCAGGCGCAAGTGAAGTACCGCAAGCATCACCCACGCTTGCAAACGATGTATCAGGACCATCAGCTTATTACTTTTTAGACATTCCAAAACCTGATTCATTACAAACGAGTCAGTCTGGTGATGTTTTGCGTAACCCTTTTGCTTTTGATGATTATCATGTTGTTGATGACCATCAACTTCAAGGTTTACTCAAAGATCGTAATGATAAACCCGTAACAACTGAATCGGGCTATTACTTCACAGCAACGCCTCAGTTAGATCAATCTCAATTTAAACGTGATCAAGATTTACAAATCCCAACGACAGCACAAAATTATCAACCCATTGATATTTTGCAAATCCGACGTGATTTTCCTATCTTACAAGAACGTGTAAATGGCAAACAGTTGATTTGGCTAGACAATGCTGCAACAACACATAAACCACAAGCTGTGATTGATCGTATTTCATATTTTTATCAACATGAAAACTCGAACATTCACCGTGCTGCGCATGAGTTAGCTGCACGTGCAAGTGATGCTTATGAACATGCACGTGATGTTGTTGCCCGTTTTATTGGCTCTCCTTCTGCACAAAATATTGTGTTTGTTCGAGGGACAACAGAAGGCATTAACTTAATTGCAAAATCATGGGGCAAACAAAATATTGGTGCTGGAGATGAAATCATCGTTTCAAATCTTGAACATCATGCCAATATCGTGCCATGGTTTCAGTTGACCAAAGAAACAGGCGCTAAACTTCGCGTTATTCCAGTAGATGATACAGGTCAAATTCGCATTGATGAGTTTGTGAAGTTACTCAACCCAAGAACCAAACTGGTGGCAATTACACAAGTTTCTAATGCTTTGGGTACCGTAACACCGACTCAAGAAATCATTGCACTTGCACATGCGGCAGGTGTTCGTGTATTGATTGATGGTGCGCAATCTGTTTCGCATATGCCAACCAATGTGACTGCTTTAGATGCTGACTTCTTTGTGTTCTCGGGACATAAAGTCTTTGGTCCTACAGGTATTGGTGCTGTTTATGCCAAATCTGAATTACTTGACACTATGCCTGTTTGGGAAGGTGGCGGTAATATGATTCAAGACGTGACTTTTGAAAATGTAATCTACCAACCTGCACCGAATAAGTTTGAAGCAGGAACTGGAAATATTGCAGACGCAGTTGGTCTGGGTGCAGCACTTGAATATGTAGAAAGCATTGGTATCCATAATATTGCACGTTATGAACATGACTTGCTTGAATATGGTCAACATGCGCTACAAAGCGTTTCAGGTTTAAGATTAATTGGTACAGCTTTGAACAAAGCCAGTGTCATGTCATTTACCTTAGCAGGTTATGAAACTGAAGAAGTGGGTAAAGTTTTAAATCAATACGGAATTGCAGTTCGTACAGGGCATCACTGTGCGCAGCCAATCTTGCGCCGTTTTGGTGTAGAACGTACGGTACGCCCTTCTCTAGCGTTTTATAACACCACTGAGGAAATTGATTTATTGGTTTCAGTCTTGCATCAACTTAGACGAGCAAAACCGTATAAATCTTAATTTTTTATCCAATCATCATCACATGCTTAATTCATTAGGCATGTGATTTTGTCATTTCTTTTTTATAAAATCTTTTATAACAACGCTTTTGTCACAACTTTCCTAGTCACTAAAACACACTTAGGCTATTTCATATTAACAATCAAACGCTTGAGTTTACACTTTCAAAAGTTACACTTGATAAAAATTTATCACATTTTAAAAGCTTATGTTTTCAATCAAAACAATCTTAATTCTTTGTGGATTACTAACAAGCGCGCAAATTTTTGCTCTACCACAAGACTCGCGCCGTGCAGGTGGCATCGCGGTGATCCCACTTTCACAAAATATTTCTGAAGTAAAATATAAAGATCAACCGATTTTAATCACGCAACCGAATACTCAACGTTATGCAATTTTTGGTATACCACTTTCTACCCCTGTAGGCTCATTAGAACTACAAACCAATGCTCAACCCATTCAAATTGAAGTGAAGCCTTATAAATATGCAGAACAACGCTTGAATGTTAAAAATCAAGATTATGTCAATCCGCAGCAAGAACAACTTGACCGTTATGCGATAGAAGCCAAAGAACAAAATGACATTTATACCTCATTCAGCCCTGCACAATTTTCTGATTTTCCAAACTTTATACGTCCAACTGCTGGAAAATTTAGTAACTCTTTTGGGCGCAAACGTTTCTTTAATGGTGAAGAACGCGCACCACATTCAGGCTTAGACATTCCTGCACCTGTAGGACAGAAAGTGGTTGCTCCAGCATCTGGTGTTGTTGTCGGGGTTGGTGACTATTTCTTTAATGGTCAAACTGTTTTAGTTGATCATGGGCAAGGCTTGATCAGTATGTTTTGCCACTTAAGTAAAATTAATGTTGTAAAAGGACAGAAATTAACGCAAGGCCAGGTTTTAGGCTTAGTCGGTAAAACAGGTCGTGTAACAGGTCCACATTTACACTGGGGAATGAGTTTGAATAACGCTCGAGTTGATCCGCAATTATTTTTAAATCAATAAAACTTAAGCTATTTGCGCATATTTAAGGGAAAACTGAAGATCAGACACATTTTGTAATAATTTTAATTGATATTTTTTCAATTTAAATAAATTTAGTGATTTTCATCAATTTTTTAAGATTAAATGTTGATGTATACACTCGGAATTAAACTTAAAATTTATCAATTTCGAACAAAAAAAAAGCCAAAATGTTTTTGGCTTTTTTTTATTGTATTTTATTCTGCTGCAATAATTTCAAAATCATGGCTGATCACAACACCACCATCTGATAGCATTTTACTTGCAGAACAGTACTTTTCAGCAGAAAGTTCAACTGCTTTAGCTACTTGCTTTTCCTTTACATCACGTCCAGTCACCACAAAATGTAAATGAATTTTAGTAAAAACTGCTGGGATTGTATCTGCACGATCAGCCTTGAGCTGACATACAACACCTGTCACATCTTGGCGAGATTTCTTTAATATAGTCACAATATCAAAAGAAGCACAGCCACCAAGTCCCATTAATATCAGTTCCATGGGACGTGGTCCACGGTTTTCTCCGCCATATTCAGCAGAACCATCCATAACAACCTGATGTCCACTTTCCGATTTTGCTTCAAAAGCAACATTCTCTAACCAATGTACGCTAGTTTGCATTGCAACTACCTAAAAAAAGCTATAAATTTACAGTGTACCTGTACACTAGCATAAAATGAGTTGATAAGGAATTTCATCTCTTACGCTTCTATGTGACGAGTTCAATTTAGATTTATGATCTAGTTATTATCCAATTTGGAATTTTTTAGCATGTCTTCTAATTTAGCACAACTTAGTACAGATGCTTTGTCTCCTGGGCAACTGCCAGAATCTGTCAAAGCATTACTCAAGCGTGCTCACATCAATCGTTTTCCGAAACGTACGACTATTGTTGATGCGGGTTCAGAGTCAAAATCACTGTATTTAATTTTAAAGGGATCGGTATCAATCATTTTACGTGAAGACGATGACCGTGAAATTGTAGTTGCTTACCTTAATCCAGGAGATTTCTTCGGGGAAATGGGGTTATTTGAACAAAATCCTCAACGTACTGCTGAAGTAAGAACTCGTGATGTTTGTGAAATTGCTGAAATCTCATATGAGAATTTCCATGAAATCAGCAAACAATATCCTGACTTAAGTTATGCTGTGTTTGCACAATTGGTCAGACGTTTAAAAAATACCACGCGCAAAGTAACAGATCTGGCATTTATTGATGTTTCTGGTCGTATTGCACGTTGTTTAATTGATCTTTCAGCGCAGCCTGAAGCCATGATTTTACCAAATGGTCGTCAGATCCGCATTACACGTCAAGAAATTGGTCGTATTGTGGGTTGCTCACGTGAAATGGTCGGTCGTGTTCTAAAAACACTTGAAGAACAAGGCATGATTGAAACAGATGGTAAAGCCATTCTGATTTTTGATGTATCTTTAGAAGAATCTTCATATAATGAAGATGAACATGATGATGAATAATTAATTTATATTTTTCATTTTAAAAGCAAATCTTCGGATTTGCTTTTTTATGTGTAACTCTTGTGACTCTCCGTTGAGCTATAAAAATAATTGATTCAAGATAGAAATGTAACACTCATACTTTAACGATAATACTTAAGGATCATCTCAATGAAATATAATCCACTAGGTCAATCAGGTATTGAAGTTCCTGAAATTTGTTTAGGTACCATGACCTTTGGTGAACAAAATACCCAAGCTGAAGCTTTTGAGCAGCTCGCTTATGCTTTAGATCAAGGTTTGTATTTTTGGGACACCGCAGAAATGTATCCTGTACCGCCCAAACCTGAAACACAAGGTGCAACTGAAGAAATTATTGGACAATGGATTGCACAAAATGGGCAACGAGATAAGCTGTTTATTGCTTCAAAAATTGCAGGTCCACAACAAGGTGGCAGCCATATCCGAGATGGGCATACGAAGTTTATTGAAAGTGAAATTGCATCGGCTATAGATGGCTCTTTAAAGCGTTTACAAACAGATTATATTGACTTATATCAGTTGCATTGGCCACAACGTGCAACGAATTTCTTTGGCACATTAGGTTATGGCAATAAACAAGCACAACAAAATATTGACATTACGCCTTTAGAGCAAACATTAGAAGCGCTCAGTAAAGAAGTCCAAAAAGGTCGTATTCGTCATATTGGCTTGTCAAACGAAACCCCTTGGGGAACCTTAAAATTTTTACATTTAGCTGAAAAATTAGGTTTAGAAAAGATTGTCAGTGTGCAAAATCCGTATAGCTTGCTCAACCGTACTTATGAAGTTGGTATGTCGGAAATTGCACAGCATGAAAATATTGGCTTATTGGCTTATTCACCTTTGGCTTTTGGATATCTAACAGGTAAGTTCCGTCATGGTGCCCGTCCTGCTGATGCCCGTATTACTTTATTTAGTCGCTTTAGCCGTTATAGTAACCCTGAAAGTGAATGGGCAATTGAGCAATATGCATTGCTTGCTGAAAAGCATGGTTTAAGTCTGACACAATTAGCATTGGCTTTTATTAAGCAACAATTTTTTGTGACCAGTACCATTATTGGAGCAACAAACTTAAACCAACTGAAAGAAAATATTGCAGCTTTTGATCTGATTTTATCTGATGAAATTTTACAAGGTATTGAAGATATTCACCGTCAACAACCTAATCCTGCGCCTTAACTGAAAGCCAACATTGCCCCTAATCATTGAATTTGGGGCACTCTCTAAAATAAGTAATCAAATCCGAGTCACTTCACGAGCAATAACCAAACGTTGAATATCTGAAGCACCTTCATAAATTTGGCTGACTCGAACATCTCGATAAATACGCTCTACTGGAAAATCGGATACATAACCATAACCACCATGAATTTGAATGGCATCAGAGCAAACTTTTTCTGCTATTTCAGAAGCAAAAAGTTTTGCCATAGACGCTTCTTTTAAACAGGGTAAATTTGCATCTTTTAAACTCGCAGCATGCAAAATCAACTGTCGTGCTGCTTCAATTTGTGTAGCCATATCCGCTAAACGAAAAGCAACTGCCTGATGTTGCACTAATTCAACTCCAAAAGCTTTACGCTCATTTGCATATTCGACTGCGGCATCTAAAGCTGCACGTGCCATACCGACACACTGTGATGCAATGCCAATTCGACCAGATTCTAAGTTTGATAATGCAATTTTATAACCTTCACCTTCTTTGCCTAATAAGTTTTCAGCAGGAATGCGACAATTTTCAAAAACAATAGTGGCAGTATCAGAGCAATGTTGTCCCATTTTATTTTCAATACGAGACACAATATAACCTTGCGTGTCTGTCGGTACGAGGAAGCATGAAATACCGCGTTTACCTGCTTCTTTATCCGTGACTGCAAAAACGACTGCGAGCTGTGCATGTTGTCCTGTGGTAATGAATTGCTTTGTTCCGTTGATTACCCATTCATCTCCATCACGCACAGCTTTACATTGTAAAGCGCCTGCATCTGAGCCTGCTTGCGGTTCAGTCAAACAAAAACAGCCAAGCCATTCCCCTGTTGCGAGTTTGGTTAAATATTTCTGTTTTTGTTCTTCTGTACCATAACGCTGTGTAATACCGCATGGTAATGAGTTTTGTACACTAACAATAGTTGAAATAGCACCATCCCCTGCGGCAATTTCCTCAAGTGCTAAAACCAAAGAAATATAATCTAAGCCTGCACCGCCATATTGTTCCGCTACAGTCATTCCCAATGCACCTAATGCGCCTAATTCTTTGAGCTCTTGTGCAGGAAAATGAGAGGTTTGATCACGTTCTGCTGCTGTGGGTTTTAATTTGCTTTGTGAATAATCACGCATCATGTCCTGAATCATTTTTTGTTCTTCGTTTAAAATCATCACAGCATCCTTTCTATATACTTTTTTAGGCAAAAACTGACTGACTTGGTCTATAAAAAACCAAGAGAATCAAAGGTAAATTAAATTTTTAGTGAGAAATTCATATACTTCTTCATTGAATCCAAAGAAGTATATGAATAAAATAGATGATTAAATTTAGAAAAATCTTATTTTAATGCACTACTTAGGTTGCATACGAATTGCACCATCAAGACGAATGGTTTCACCATTTAAATAACTATTTTCACAAATTTGCCCAACCAATGAAGCAAACTCTTCTGGTTTTGCTAAGCGTGGCGGAAATGGCACCATTTGCCCTAAAGCATCTTGGACATTTTGTGGTAGCGCTTTTAACATTGGTGTTTCCATAATGCCTGGTGCAATCGTCATCACACGGATCGCATGCTGTGCTAGTTCACGTGCTAAAGGTAAAGTCATCGCCACAACTGCACCTTTTGATGCTGAATACGCAGTTTGACCAATTTGACCATCAAAAGCAGCCACAGAAGCGGTATTGATAATCACCCCGCGGTCTTCCTCACCTGCTTGTAACTCATATTTTGCAATTAAATTTGCTGCAAAGCGAAGCATGTTAAATGTGCCTGACACATTGATATTTAATACACGTTGAAAATCAGTTAATGCATGAATGCCTTTTTTACCTAAAACTTTTGCCGAAGGGCCAATACCAGCACAATTCACTAAGCCATTAAGCTGTCCATATTCTTGTTCAACATCATTAAAAAACTGTTCAACTGTGGTCTCATCTGTCACATCAAGTTGGACAAATTTAGCATTTTCACCCAATTGTTTTTGGGTTTCTTGACCTAGCTCACTATTCATATCCACAATAATGACTTTTGCTTGACGCTCAACTAAAAATTTTGCTGTTGCTGCACCTAAACCTGATGCACCACCAGTCACAACAAACACTTTTCCTTCGATTTTCATATTATTTTCCTATTCATTTTTTGAATATATGCACTCGACTTAAGCAGCAGAGTAAACATAGTTAAGCTTGAGTACAATTTCCAAAACGTGCATCTTTGCTGATGTATTTGGACAATTGTTTCGTGCTACAAAATAATGGAATTGCTCATGAATAATCAACCGCCTCAGTATAGCAAAGGAACAATTTCTATCGCATTGGTACATGAAGCCTTAGCAACTGCACAACAAAAAGAGCTAAATTTAACCCAGCTACTTCATAACGCAGGTATTTCAATAGAAATGCTACATTCTCCTAAAAGCCGTGTCTCAGTCAGTGCTTTTGCTCAACTTTGGACAGAAATTGCCAATCAGATGAATGATGAATTTTTTGGCATGGACAGTCATGGAATGCGAAGAGGCAGTTTTCAATTATTATCTAAAATGCTGATGCAAGCTGAAACAGTCAAAGTTGCACTCAATCAAATGTTACAGTTTTTAAATGCAATCCTTGATGACTTTCAAAGTACATTATTTATTGAAGAAAATTATGCTTATATTGTGATTTATGAGCGTAAAAGTACTAAAAATATGTTTGCTTATGCCACTTATTTCATGTTAATTCATGGTTTAATTTGCTGGCTCAGTGGTCAACGTTTAATCATCAATAAAATTCAACTAAAATGTGCAGCACCTCTTGATGATCATGATTATAAAGTTAGATTTTGTGAAAATATTCAATATGATAGCAATGAAAACTATCTACAATTTGATGCTAATTATTTAAAAATCCCCATCAAACAAGATCAACAATCTTGGTATAAATTTATCCGTCAGACACCCGAAAACTTATTGGTACGTTTTAAAAATCCTTATGCACTCAGTTCGATTATTCGTAAATCTCTCATGCAACAGTCACCTGAAAAATGGTTAGAACTCAATATTTTAGCCCAACAGCTCAACATGTCTGAAGCCACAATCCAACGTCGTTTAAAAAGTGAGGGAACGAGCTATCAACAATTAAAAAATGAAATCCGTCGAGATACTGCAATTGAACTACTGAGCACCAGCCAAAAAACCTTACAAGAAATTAGTGATGAATTATATTTTCAAGACCCAAGTGCTTTTCATCGTGCCTTTAAAAAATGGACGGGGGTCAGTCCGGGTTCTTATCGTGAACAATCATAATTCTATGAACGAGTCACAATAGTGTAAAAAATCACTTTGCATTTAGAGCAAAAAATAGTGTCATTTTATATAACTTTGCATTGTTCATTCGTCTGAATCTGTTTGCTAAAAATACAAGATTGGGTTACTTTTCAACCAAATTCAGCTATATCATTTTTAGCTATTTTATCTTCCAAAATTGCTTTTATTGTTACAGGTTCTTCCATGAATAAAATGTCAGACGTGCTTGAGCATTCACTGGTACAAAAATTTGTTCACTCTTTATCTGCTCAAACAGAACATCTTGATGAGTTAATTGATGGCATATTAAATGCCCCACAACAAGATTTTCATCAGGCAATTTCATCTTTTGTTGCTGATCAAGATACACCCAACTTTGCACAAGCCTTAGATATTCAAAAAGAAAATCTTCAAGCCATCCAAGATGGACTGGCTTTGCAAAAAGAGCATTTAGCAGATACAGCAAAAATTGTTGCATTATGCTTAGCTTTAGAAACAAATATACTTACTCAACTTGAAGTCGCTGAGTCTTTAAAAGATTTTCCTATGTAAAATGAAATTTGATGCATTAAAAAGGTTGCTTTAAAGCAACCTTTTTAACATTTTAATTAAGTACAATTAACTTTGCCACTGCGCTAAAGTGACACGGTCATTTCCACCATAGTCTTTGACTGTACGGATTTCTTTAAATCCATATTTTTGGAAAATTCCTTGTACAGCCTCAGCTTGATCATAGCCATGTTCTAAAGCAATCCACCCTTGATGGGTTAACCAATTTTTGCCCTGTTTAATGATGAGTTCTATATCTGCTAAGCCTTGGTTCGCTGCCACCAGAGCACGCTCAGGTTCTGATGCTAAATCACGCATATGCACATCTTCAACATCAATATAAGGTGGATTAGATACAATCACATCAAAATATTGACGATTAAGCGCTTCAAACCAATTACCTAAATAAAATTTTACATGATTTAAATCATGTTTTTTCGCATTTGATAATGCAACCTCTAAAGTTGGTTCGTAAATATCTGTTGCAGTTACAGACCACTCAGGTCGTTCACTCGCTAAAGATAAAGCAATCGCCCCAGTTCCTGTTCCTAAGTCAACAATGCGCGCATCTACAGGTACATCAAGATGTAATACTGTTTCCACCAAGACTTCTGTGTCGGGACGCGGCACCAAAGTATCTTGGGTCACTGTTAAGTCTAAAGTCCAAAATGGCTGCGAACCTGTAACATAAGCTAAAGGCTCACCTGCTTGGATACGCGCCAAACCCTCAACATATTGTTGTTCTTGCTCAGCGGTCAGCTCCTGATCTTTTTTCATCACCAAGTCAAAAGCATCAATTTTGGTAATATGCTCAAGCAACCAAGCATTTTCTTGACGCTCATAACTTTCAGGCTCACCACGTAAGGCAAGCGCTTGTGCAATATTCATTAGCCACCATTCTGCTGAGCAAGAAGAGCCAACTGATCTGCTTGATATTCACGATGTAAGCTATCAAGTAACTCTGTTAAATCACCTTCCATCACGGCATCTAACTTATATAAAGTGAGGTTAATTCGATGATCGGTCATACGACCTTGTGGGTAATTATAAGTACGAATACGCTCAGAACGGTCACCAGAACCGACCAAGTCTCGACGCATTTCTGAAGTTGCAGCATCTGCAGCCGCACGTTTTGCATTTTCCAAACGTGAAACTAATAAAGCCATCGCTTTGGCTTTATTTTTATGCTGTGAACGTTCATCCTGACATTCCACCACTGTACCTGTTGGAATGTGTGTAATACGTACCGCAGAATCGGTTTTGTTAATATGCTGACCACCCGCACCTGATGCACGATAAGTATCGATACGTAATTCGGATGGATTGATTTCAACCGTGGTATCAACATCAATCTCAGGTAAAATTGCGACTGTACATGCAGAAGTATGTACTCGACCTTGGGATTCTGTTGCAGGAACACGTTGCACACGATGTGCACCACTTTCAAATTTTAAGCGACCATAAACGCCTTCACCATTAATCAGGCAAATGATCTCTTTATAGCCACCATGTTCACCTTCATTTTCCGACAATATTTCAATACGCCAATTTTGTGTTTCAGCGTACTTAGAATACATACGAAATAAATCACCTGAGAAAATAGCTGCTTCATCGCCGCCTGTTCCTGCACGGATTTCCAAATATGCAGAGTTAGCATCATTGGGATCTTTAGGAATCATCAGAATATTGAGGTCAGCTTCTAAAGTTTCGAGCAAGGCTTTATTTTCTTTTATTTCTTCAATCGCCATGTCTTTAAAATCTGGATCAGAAGACATTTCTTCAGCAGTCACGATATCTTCTTCAGCTTGCTTATATTTTTTCCAAACGTCGGTGATTTCGCTCAAATCACTGTGCTCACGTGACAAATTACGAAAGCGCTTGTTATCTGAAATCACTTCTACATCAGCAAGTAGTGCTTCTAGTTCTTCGTGTCGATCACACAATTGGTCTAATCGTAAACGTAACGATTCTTTCATTTAAATAAAATCTCAATCTCAAGCTCACCATCATTTATAGATTAAAATAAAGACAGCAAGACATTTTAAAAATTGTGCCTAGTTTAACGATTATGACTTTTAAATAACACCGCTATATCTGTTTCTCCTTAGATTTCACACTAGATTTTTGTGTGATGCCTGACTGAAGTTTTTTAAACTCAATATCAGTTATTCACAATACCTACATGATTGACATAAGTTTGCTGCTTTAAAGCACAATTTTAATAGAAAGCATACATTCAGATACTAAACACCTTAATAAAGGGAAATCTTCTCCATATTTTTGATGACGCCTTTTGTTACATTTAGCTCATCAAATAGAGATATAGAAAGCTGTCCGAATCAGGACATGGAGCAAGACATGAAATTAAATGCGATGTTATTAAGTTCTGCTTTAGCAATTACTTCAATTTTTACAGTAAGTGCCCATGCTGATAACTCAACCCGTATTGCAGCAACCTCAGCTTTAGGTAGTGTTGCAGGAACTGCTATTGGTAAACAAATGGGCGGTAATACAGGTGCAATGATTGGTTCAGCATTAGGTGGCGCAGGTGGTGCTGCTGTAGCAACAAACAAACGTGATCGTACTGCTGCTGCAATTGGTGGTGGCTTAGGTGGTGTTGGTGGCTACTCTGTTGGTAAAAATGTAGGTGGGTCAACGGGTGGTTATATTGGTTCAGCTTTAGGTGCAGCAGGTGGTTCAGTTTTAGGTAAAAAAGTATCTGAAGACCGCCATTATGATGATCGTAAATATAACCGAAAATATCGTAAACACCGCCATTAATTGATCATGATTAAAAGCACCTATTTTTAGGTGCTTTTTTTTATTACAGCTATCTTTTTATCAAAATATCGCTGATATCTCAGTTTGAATACATACTAAAAAACGGCACTTAAGTACCGTTTTTTATGACTTAAAATGATTTACACCATTAGCAAGGACATTTTTTTAATGCCCCCCCTGCACTTGGATAACGTGCATCAACACAATAACGATGAAAGGTTTTTTCATCCATTGCCTCTAGATCAGGATGATGCTTCTTCATATGTTCCAAGTAGTTTTGATAATCTGGAACACCCACCATTAAACGAAAACTTTGCTGTAGGCGTGTCCACAAAGTTGCAATTCTTGACCAATTTTTAGGATTAAAAATTAAATCTTTTTGTGACATCACAGTCATTTTGATGATTTTATAAATCACCGTTTTGCCACTTTTGGCGAATTTCAAATTCATCTCACTCACCTCTTCTTTAGATTTAATGTTTGGCTGATGTTACCACTGTATCTTCTGGCTCTGCATATACAGCAGGTGCTTCATTTACAGTTGGAACAGGGCTTGCCAATGCACGACGAATCACGCCAATCGCAGCAATAATCATCACAATCGCCACAATCATAAAGAATGCACATAAAGCTGCATTAATTTGATTTGACAATACAATCGTTTGCATCTCTTCAAGTGTTTTTGCAGGTTTTAAAATCTCACCTTTAGCAATCGCAGCGGAAAAACGATCTGCCTGTGCCAAGAAACCAATTTTTGGATTTTCATGAAAGATTTTTTGCCAACCCGCAGTCATACACGTAATGATCAAAAATACGGTTGGAACAATAGTGACCCAAACATATTTTTCTTTCTTCATTTTAAATAGAATCACTGTACCCAAGGTCAGTGCCATTGCTGCTAACATCTGGTTACCAATACCAAATAGTGGCCATAGACTATTAATACCACCCAATGGATCAATCACCCCTTGATAAACGAAGAAGCCCCAACCTGCAACTGCCACAGCCGTACCAATCAAGTTTCCGACAAAGTTATGTGAGTTTTTTAAAGCAGGTACAACAATACCTACAGTATCCTGCACCATAAAACGACAAGCACGAGTACCCGCATCCACCGCAGTTAAAATAAATAAAGCTTCAAATAAAATCGCAAAGTGATACCAAAATGCCATCATTGAACGATTATTGAAAATTTCTGTAATAATATGTGCCATACCAATAGCAAAAGTTGGCGCCCCACCTGTACGTGACAGAATGGTACTTTCACCAACTTCTTTTGCCAGTAAAGTTAAAGCTTCTGGTGTCACAACAAAGCCTAAATTACGCACGGCTTCTGCTGCACTTTCTACAGTTGTACCCAATACGGCTGCGGGTGCGTTAATCGCAAAATATACGCCTGGCTCAAGTACAGTTGCACAGATCATTGCCATAATGGCAACAAAAGACTCCATTAACATACCACCATAGCCAATGACACGAATATTGACTTCGTTATCAACAAGTTTCGGTGTAGTTCCTGAAGAAACCAACGCATGGAAGCCTGAAATTGCACCACAAGCAATAGTAATAAATAAAAATGGGAACATTGAACCAGAAAATACAGGACCCGTGCCATCAACAAAATGCGTAACAGAAGGCATTTTAAGCATTGGCATTGCAACCATAATACCGACAGCAAGACCTGCAATCACACCAATTTTTAAGAAAGTAGATAAATAATCACGTGGTGCTAATAACAACCAGACAGGTAGAACTGACGCAATAAATCCATAAATAATCAATGCCCATGTCAATTGAGTGCCTGTCAAAGTAAATAATGGTCCCCAATATGGATGTGCTGCAATATCTCCACCAAAAATAATGGCAGCCATCATTAACACAAAACCAATGATAGAAACTTCTGCAATTTTTCCAGGGCGCAGATAACGCATGTAAATTCCCATAAATAGTGCAATTGGTATTGTTGCTGCAATACTAAATACACCCCATGGGCTGTTGGTTAATGCTTTCACGACAACAAGTGCTAAAACTGCCAAGATAATAATCATGACACCTAATGCACCTAGCATCACAATGACACCCGCAAAAGATCCAAGTTCCTGTTTTGCCATTTCGCCCAGAGATCGACCATCTCGTCGTGTTGAAATGAACAAGACTAAAAAATCTTGTACTGCACCTGCAATCACAACACCGACCAATAACCAAATCGTGCCAGGGAGATATCCCATTTGTGCTGCCAAAATAGGACCAACTAAAGGTCCTGCACCTGCAATCGCAGCAAAGTGATGCCCAAACAATACATACTTATTAGTAGGTACATAGTCCAACCCATCTGCAAGACGATGTGCAGGTGTTAATCTACGTGGGTTGAGTTCAAAAACTTTATTGGCAATAAATAAACTATAAAAACGATAAGCAATGCTATATACGCAAATTGCAGCAAGTACGAGCCAAACAGCATTGACATGCTCACCTCGACTGACAGCTAAAATTCCAAACGATACCGCACCAATAATGGCAACAATCACCCAAATCAGTTTGGATAAGGGCGATGATTTCTTTTCAATATTTTCCATGAATACCTCACATTTCGATTAAACGAGCAGTTCCATTGTTGTTATTTGCCATAATTCATTTCGGTTTTGTCTCTTTCCTTAGTGACTCTACTCCTCATTTTTTTGTTTTCATCTAAGACTTTTGATTTAAATGTGTTGTTAATATCACCAATTAACACGACATAAAGATGACCAGAATATTTTGATTATTATTTTTATTGTGACAATTTTGCCAACTCTTTTGAATCTACTCTTTATTTTTCGCAGCCGATCTAAGACTTTAGTCTTAGAAAGGTCTTAAATTTATTTCTTTTTTATCTATTTTAAATTTTTTATTCTTATTGAAAAATACCGTAAATAACACACCATCAATGGGGTAAAAATATTGAGAATATATCTTCAATAAAATAAAAAAGGCAAAGATCAAATCAATCTTTACCTTTTTCACAATTTCATTTTAAAAAATAAAATTGCTGTCATTTATTTATAGTGAATATCAAAGGTTTTATCTGTGATAAATAAAAAAGTAACATCATTGTCTTCTTGTGCGCCATGAAACATTACTTCACCCTCAGGAAACCAAATAAAATTCCCTGGTCCAAATGAACCTTTAGAAGTAACTAAAATGCCGTCAAGCACATACATGCCATGTGCACAATGATGTGTATGTGATTTATTCATAAACCCAGCTTTATAACAACATTTAGAAATCGACATTCCAGATGTGTTGTCTAAAAACAATGGCTTCATCAAAATACTGGCATCCAACTCTGGAATTGGCAGTTCTTGCCACGGCATACGATGACTGTCTATAGTGATGACTTCTTGAGTATTTTCCATAATTAACGCTACATTATTCATTCAAGACAAATAACTAAACATAAGCTTGAAAAGGATAATTCGGTGCTTGTGCTTGAATTGTCATCCATTGCCATTGGGTAAATTCATCTGCATTGGCAGGACCACCAATACGTGTACCATTACCCGAAGCACCAAAACCACCAAATGGATTTAGCGTTTCATCATTTACGGTTTGATCGTTGATATGTAACAAACCCACTTTGAGTGACTGTGCGACTTGCATTCCGTGACTCACATTTGAGGTGATAATACCTGCTGACAGTCCATAATCGCCTGCATTTGCCAGTTCAATTGCTTCTTCATCTGAGGCAAATGGAATAAGCACCGCAACTGGACCAAAAATTTCTTGTTGGAAAATTGGGTTGTCTTGATTCACTTGCGATAACACAGTGGGTTCAAAGAATACGCCATTGGCAAGCCCACCGACCTCTAACTTTGCCCCAGCAGCAATGGCATTTTGTACAAGTTGTTCAACACGCTGACATTGTTTTTGATTGATTAAAGGTCCGATATTGACCTGTTGATCCATTGGGTTGCCAACTTTGAACTGTTTCACTTTTTCAATTAAACGGTTCTTGACTTGTTCAAAAATAGACTCATGAATCAGCACTTTACCCGAAGTCATACAAATTTGCCCTGAGTGTAAGAATACGCCCCATGCAATATTCTGCGCCGCCAGTTCAATATCTGCGTCATTTAAAATCAGTAATGAGTTCTTACCACCCAACTCTAATGAAACTTTTTTCAGCGTTCTACCTGCACCAGCACCAATAATTCGTCCAACTTCAGTCGACCCTGTAAACTGAATACTGGCAATATTAGGGTCATTCACCAAGGCTTCGCCTGCTTCAGCGCCACCCGGTAACACATGTAATAAGCCCGTCGGTAAACCTGCCAATTCAAAAATACGTGCAATTGCAAAACCACTACATACCGCAGTACGCTCATCGGGTTTGAGCACAACAGCATTTCCCAATGCCAAAGCAGGTGCCACTGCTCGAATTGCTAAATAAAGTGGAAAATTAAATGGTGAAATCACCCCAACCACACCCAAAGGAACACGTTTTGCGAGGCTTAATTTGCCATTTTGTGAAGGTAAAATAGAACCTTGCTCACTTGATGGTAATGCTGCTGCATTTTTTAATGCCTGAATGCATAATTCAACTTCAAAACTCGCTTTCATGAAGATTGAGCCACTTTCTTTGACTAACCACTCAATGATTTCAGCTTTATGGTTTTGAGTAATTTGCACCGCATTTTCAAAAACTTGAGCACGCTCCTGATAACTTAATGCCCACCATGCTGCTTGAGCTTGTTTTGCTTGTGCTGCTGAAGTTTGAATATCTTTTGGTTGAGC
This sequence comes from Acinetobacter sp. R933-2, assembly GCF_030325485.1. NCBI lineage: Bacteria > Pseudomonadati > Pseudomonadota > Gammaproteobacteria > Moraxellales > Moraxellaceae > Acinetobacter > Acinetobacter sp. R933-2. Next base: position 6,538 of record NZ_JACAIJ010000006.1, on the reverse strand, counting down.
ATAACCAAATGTACCTAAAGCTTCTCCAGTCGCAACTTCAGTGGCTTGATATGTTTGTTCTGCTTTTGTCCATTGACCTGTAAAAAACTGATTTTCCCAAATATCTGCTGTCAACATGCTCATTTGCTTATCCTCTCGAATTATAAATTGATCCATTCAAAACCATGTGCAAATCATCTTTAACAAGCTATTGCTCAATAAAATAATTTGATTCTTCTATAGAGCATTTAACATGCCAAAAATAAAATATTTAAAATTCAAAAAGATAAAAAATAAATCTAAAAAAGTGTCGGTATTTAGGTCAAATCAATCCATCTCTATGTCCAATAAAACGACACTTTTATTGCAGCCATTTCACAATCTTAGTTTAAATATTTATAAACAGTTGAACGTGAGATTTTCAGCCTTTTCGCCACTTTAGATACATTCATATTTTCCTCTTGATAAACACGCTTAATGGTTTCGCGCGTCACATCATCCAAATTGGTAATATTTGTAAGTGTCTGAGTTGTCGGTTTAACTTCGTCTTGTAACATTAATTCTGTAATCATTTCATCATCAGAAAAAACTGCCGAAAGTTTCAATACATTGATAAGCTCTCTAATATTTCCTGACCATTTATAATTTAAAATTTGTTCTTTCACTTTTTCAGAATAACGATATTGTCCTAAATCAGCCAAAATCGCATTGGCAATCAATAGCTTGTCATCACGGTCACGTAAAGGACTAAGTTCGATTTCATAACCACGAATCCGATAATATAAATCGCTTCTAAACAGCCCTTGTTCGACCATCTCTTTTAGATTTCGATTGGTCGCACAAATCAGTTTAAAGTTCGATTTTAACGCGGTCCGTCCACCGACACGATAAAAAGTATTGTCTTGTAAAACTCTTAAAATTTTGACTTGTAAATGAATCGGTAAGTCGCCCAATTCATCTAAAAATAAAAAACCACCATTTGCAAGTTCAACTAAACCGACTTGCCCTTTGCTCTTTGCCCCTGTAAATGCACCACCTTCATAACCAAATAACTCAGCCTCAAGCAAATTTTCTGGAATCGCTCCACAGTTAATTGAAATAAAAGGCAGATTTTTGAAATTTTCATGGATTTGTTGGGCTAAATATTCTTTGCCTGTCCCTGTTTCCCCTGTAATCAAAATCGGAATATTGGCTTGAATTGCTCGGATACATTTTTGTAGTTTAAGATCTGTGGTTTTATTTGGTTTCTTTTGATGAATCACTTTGGCATAACAAAAAGAATGATCATTTCGTTTTAATAGATGTATTGCATCTGCTTTTTGCATCAAATGGTCAATATTTTCAAAAACTTCTGTGATGGTCTGCCCTAATATTTCTTTTACATCACAACCAATCAATTGACTCGCCACTTGATTCATATGTGTAATTCGCCCTTCTTGATCCATCCCGATCAGACCCGAATAAGCACTTTCAATTAAATCAGGCGTATTTTGAAAATATAAAAAATGGGTAATGCTTTCTGTTTTTCGAATGTACTCATTTTCAAATTTATAAGACTGATAAAGCAAATGATATAACCAATTTCCCGTTGCCATTTTGGTTTTTGAGGTAATATCGAGCGCGCCTAAGACATCGCCTTGACCATTAAAAATAGGCACTGAAGCACATGAAAATGAAGAAAACTCCGTTAAATAGTGCTGATGACCATTTAAAGTCATGGGTAAACTGGCATGAACACTACACACAGGTGCAATCGTTCCGAAGTTTTCCTCTGCAACAGATCGCCCACGTTGTAAAAAATGATATAAATCATCAAAACGATCATCATGTAACTCTTGAACGATCAGTCCTGCATTATTGATCAAAAAAACACTAATATTTTGTTGTTTATATAAATTAAAAATATCTTCTAAATAAGGTCGAGTCATCTGAGCAAAGCGCTCATCATCATCACTTAATTCATTGATTGAAAAGTTTTTATTTTTTACTGCTGAATTATAAGGGGTTAAACCTGCATCTTTCGACTTTTGCCATGAATCCAAGATGGGCATGTGATGATGATCTAAATCAGGACGAATACCTGACTCAAAAAATTGATGTTTAATACTTTCCCATGCACTTAATTCAATTACATTATTCATAAAAATCCCTTTAAGAATATCAGCCTAACTGCCTTTAGTATTTTATATTTATGCCGTAATTTTCAACAAAAATACAATTTTAGCTTAAACAAAATATTCGCTATTCTTGCAAATAGCCAATCATAAAAATTCTACCTTGCAACTCAGTAAAAACAAACCAACAATAAAATCATAACTTTATACTTTAAAAATGATGTCACTTGAAAATAGCATATCATCATGATTAAAGTGTCTAGTTATTGGACACTCGTCTATAAACAAGACACTTTTAAAACAATAAAAGTGCCTATTATCATTAAAAATCAAATAGTTAAAATCTGGCATACTTTTTGAAAGTATTAAGTGTATAACACGTGATTGAAGCTGATTATTTTTCAACATTCACTCACCGATCAACATGGAATTTATTAAATTAAGGATATTACAATGACAGATTTAATCGATATTCAAGCGGCGGTTACTGCAGGTAAAGGCGCCGATTTTAAATTAGAACAGTTAAAAATTCGTGCTCCGAAAAACAATGAAGTACTGGTTAAAATTGTTGCGACAGGCATGTGTCATACCGACTTGATTGTTCGTGATCAATATTATCCTGTTCCACTGCCTGCGGTTTTAGGTCATGAAGGTGCAGGTGTTATTACTGCGATTGGTGATGCAGTCAAAGACTTGGCTGTCGGTGATCATGTCGTGCTCAGTTATGGTTATTGCGGTTCATGTAAACAATGTAATTCAGGTAATCCAGCCTATTGTGTTGACTTTTTTGGGCGTAATTTTAGTGGTGCAGATCCACAGGGACATAACGCCATTTGCCGACATAATCATGAAGCCGTTCATGATCACTTTTTTACACAGTCTTCATTTGCAACTTACGCTTTAAGTTTAGAAAATAATGCCGTTAAAGTCGATGCAAATGTACCTTTAGAATTACTGGGTCCATTAGGTTGTGGTATTCAAACGGGTGCTGGTGCAGTGATGAATACACTTAAAGTGAATCCAGCGAGTAGTTTTGTCACCTTTGGTGCTGGTGCAGTCGGTTTAAGCGCGTTATTGGCTGCAAAAATTTGTGGTGCCACCACAATTATTGCAGTTGATATTGTTGAAAGTCGACTTGAACTTGCCAAAGAACTAGGTGCAACACATGTCATTAACAGTAAAGAAACGGATCCAGTCGAAGCCATTAAAGAAATTACGCAAGGTGGTGTAGCTTTTGCACTTGAGTCTACAGGTCGAACTGAAATTTTAAAACAAGGTATAGATGCGCTTGGCATATTAGGAAAAATTGCAATTGTTGGCGCGCCACCTTTAGGTACGTTGGCACAGTTTGATGTCAATGATCTTTTACTTGGTGGAAAAACTATTGTAGGTGTTGTTGAAGGCAGTAGTGTTCCAAAAACATTTATTCCTGAATTAGTTACACTCTATCAGAAAGGTTTATTTCCATTTGATAAGTTAGTGAAGTTTTATGATTTTGCTGATATGAATCAGGCGGCATTGGACAGTCAAAACGGCATAACACTAAAACCTATTATTCGTATTGCCAATTCAAACTAAATCTTTCGGGCACGACTGTTTTTAATCATACAGTCGTGCTTTTTTATTACATCTGCAAAAATATTGATGATTTGCAACAACATTTTCCTTTTATAGAATGTTTGGAATAATATTGCTGCCAAGCGTGGTACTGGACGTAAGAATTAAAAAAGGAATTATTGTCCTTTATTAAAGAGTATTTAAAAACTCTGAACGAAACACTGGATTATCTTCATCAACAATTTTTTACCTTCATCAATACTTTTTGGTACTACTCCATTTAAAAAAGTATTGTTATAAATTGGTGCCAAAGTCTCTAAATTAGCTGTAACTGGTATTGAATTAAGAGCTTTTAAAGTCTTTAAGAGATTATTTTTAAAAACTTTAGTATTTTTTAAATACTGTTCTACAATACTTACTCTAGTTAATCTTGAGATAAATATTTCATACTCTGTGATAGTAATTATCATTTTTTTTACATCATTATAAAAATTTAAGCCATAAACCTTGTTTATCTCTAAAACAATCATATCAACTCTAGATGAACTTGATCCATGTATTTCTCTAGCTTTTTCAGAGACAATTAAATAAGATGAATTTAACTTCAGAAATTCTATCTTTAGTTCCTGATGATACTTCTCTAAAGTGTTAATTTTATGTACATCTTTCCAATCGCTATATAAATACAAAGCTACAAATGCAGCGAAAAAAGTCGCTGTAGCTGTTAAATAATCAGAGCTTATATCAAAGTAAAAATTTGCTAATTTCGACAAACCCAAGCAACTAAAAAATATCCCTATAAATACCAAAACTAAAAATTTTATATTCATATAAAAAGCCCCATTCAATGGGGCATAGTTTAAGCAGCATTCAGCATTTTTGCTATCTCGGAAGCTGTTGGATTGTAATAAGTATTCACCAATACACTAAGGGTTTTATGCCCTGTCACCTGCGCCAATATCTCTGATATAAATTTGAGTAAATTAACCTGAAAAATAAGCAAAAAGTGCCGATAAATCGTAGGCATTAAAAAAGGGCTTTAAGTTATCATTTAAACTTAAAACCCTTATGCCGTAAGGCTTGTATCTTGGTAGGTTTAACCAGATTCGAACTGGTGACCTCTACGATGTCAAAGAACAGTACAACCTTAAAAATCAATTAGTTAAATATTATTGGCGCCCAAGTTTCGCCCTTTATTTTGTTACAAAAAACAAAAAGGTAACAGTTTATTCATTATTAATATCACAGTAAAGCGATATTATTTTATAAAACCCCCACTTAGTAGTCATCAAAATGCTTAAAAAAATTATTTTTACGCTGTTATGCGTAACAACAACTTCCACTTATTCTTTTGATGTTTACCAGTTTATACATTGGCATTACTTAAAAACACCAGATGGAGAAATGAAATATTCTAAAGAAATAGATGGCTATGATAATATTTTAGCATCTATAGGTTTGAAGAAAATGAATGTTATATATTCCTTATATCTTCTTACTGATGGTCAGGCTGACCCTGAAAAAATTAAAAAAATTGCTGACGCTACAAAAACAGATCCAACCACACCAGTTTGTTTTGATATTGAAATAGGAACTGCTAGTCAACCTGAAACTAATTTACCAGTGATTCTTGATGCATTAAATATGTATCATAAATTCGGAGGCAAAGCTCCTATAGGCGTTTATGGAGTATTACCTCAATCAACCCCTAACAAACTAATATCAGAGAAACAAAAAGCTGACTATGTATCACTCAATAAAAAGTATGAAGAAATTGCACACAAAGTAGACTTTCTTGCACCATCTATATATTTTTATTCAATAAAAGACATGAATATTTGGAATAAAAAAGCACAATTTAGTATGCAAGAAGCTAAAAAATATGCTGATCGCTATCAATTAAAAATTTATCCGTTTGTTGCACTAAGTAATTGGGATATGCAAAATAAAAAGTTTTTTGTTACTCCTGTAACTGAAGAGAAAATGAATACGGTTCTTTATTCATTAAAATCCCAAGGTGCTAATGGAATAGTACTTTGGGAAAGTGGCTCATCTAGAAATGCTGACGATAAAATGCCTGCAGTATTTGATACAACTAAAGGTTCTTTTAAATCAGTTGTAAACTTCATTAATCAACATAAATAGTATAATGAAAAGGCAGTCTTAATAGACTGCCTTTTCAAACAACTTTCTTTCAATAGCTCTTCGATTTACTAAGCCTTTCATTTGTTTACCACCTGCTTTCACCCATACACCAAATTGAGCAGCCGCACCTTTGTAATCACCTGCATTCAATTTTTTGAGCAAGGTTGAATCTGCAAAAGTACCTATTCCGATGTTATAGGTCAATGAAACCAAGGCATCGAACTGATTGTGACTCAAAGCAACAGTAACCTTATTTACAGCAGCTTCAAATTTTTTAAGATCAGATGCCATGTAGGATTTGGCTTGTTCAAGTGTGCACGTGTCGCCTTTTTTGACTTCCACACCATTGATCACCGTTGTACCGTAACCAATGGTCCATACACCCACACCGTCGTCATAAGCATTCAAGTGTAGACCTTCGAAACTACAGATCAGGTCAATGCCTGAGGTGCTAGTTGTTTGTATTATTTTTGGTGATAACCTATCAACTACCACATTGAGTTCATCAACTTGCGACTGAGTAAGTTTGCCACCTGCGATTTTTCGTGCTTCATCAAAGAATGGTTTATTCATTAGCTTTGACCTCCCTTGCCATTTCCAATGATTGAAATAAATGCAGCTTTAATTTCGGAAATAACTTCAGATAAGGGCTTGCCTTTTAAGAGAGCAATTGACTGATACACGATGCCAATTGCAAGCAAACCAAAAACAGCAAAGATAAACATGATAAAACCTTGGTACAT
>NZ_JACAIJ010000068.1:192-540 GCF_030325485.1 Acinetobacter sp. R933-2 | reverse complement strand
GTCAAAAAAAATGTAACACCTAGCAATACAAATCTCTTGAAGTGAGGACGGAAACTTAAAAACTATTACATTTTTTTTAGCATGAAATCGTAGGCTAGCTTAGGAAATCGTGTCAAAAAAAATGTAATACTTTTTTTGATCAAACCCCATCAGTTCCAGGCTTTTCTTCATCTCAACCTTACATTTTTTTTAGCATGAATTTAGGGGGGTGCCTAAGGGAATCGTGTCAAAAAAAATGTAACACCTAGCAATACAAATCTCTTGAAGTGATGACGGAAACTTAAAAACTATTACATTTTTTTTAGCATGAAATCGTAGGCTAGCTTAGGAAATCGTGTCAAAAAAAAT
>NZ_JACAIJ010000068.1:0-92 GCF_030325485.1 Acinetobacter sp. R933-2 | reverse complement strand
CATGAATTTAGGGGGGTGCCTAAGGGAATCGTGTCAAAAAAAATGTAACACCTAGCAATACAAATCTCTTGAAGTGAGGACGGAAACTTAAA
>NZ_JACAIJ010000067.1:0-561 GCF_030325485.1 Acinetobacter sp. R933-2 | reverse complement strand
GGTGCTTTATCCGTGTTGATCACTTGTGGAATTTGCCACTTCTTCACATTATTTAAAATTTTTCCAAGAAAACAATATGCTGATTTGGTATTACGTCTAGAAGAAAGATAAAAATCAATGGTATCGCCACGTTGATCGACTGCACGATACAGATAAGACCATCGTCCATTCACTTTTACATAGGTTTCATCAATATGCCACGAGCTCAGATCTGTAGGATTACGCCAATACCAGCGTAAACGTTTTTCTATTTCAGGAGCATAACGTTGAACCCAACGGTAAATAGTCGTGTGATCAACATTCACACCCCGTTCGGCCAGCATTTCCTGCAGTTCACGATAGCTAATGCCATATTTACAATACCAGCGCACAGCCCAAAGAATGATTTCGCCCTGAAAATGCCGACCATGGAAAGGATTCATATGCTGCACCTTTAGCTAAAACAGTCTTCAGCTTACCATTCGTGGTTATTTGCAACAGTGCCGCTGACGCACACCATCGCCCACCGGGTGGGTCGCTATCTGGAACGGCAAGGCCTGCTGGAACGGGATGTCGAAAACA
>NZ_JACAIJ010000066.1:0-595 GCF_030325485.1 Acinetobacter sp. R933-2 | reverse complement strand
CTCCTGATGCTGGAGACTCCGAATATGAAATAATTCTATCTAATCCATTTGTACCATTTTTAAATGAAAAACCATCAACAACAAAATATACATTTGAAGAATTCACGGTCACAGCACTCATAATACCCGTTAAATTATGTTTATAAATATTTGCATTTTTTAGAATTAAACCCGTCTGTTTATTATTAAGCCGAGCTGTTGCTATAGAAGATAAACCAATTAAAAATGCTGAAGATCCTGTATTTGTAAATGTATCATTAAGTGATCCACACTCGCCTGATGGCTCAATAACTAGAATAGGCGGTCTTACTTCACCAGTATTTTGAATAATTGTACATTTCTCTGTATAACATCTTTCTCCGCCCAGTCTAGCCATTCCAAAAATTTTCGATTCTATAAACTTACAATCAATAGCATTTCCATGAATATCGGCACAATGCACACCAATAGTATTCGAATTCTCTAAAATTCCACCAAAATAATTTACACGACGGTTAGGAATAGCACCTGCAACATTTGCCCCACCCATTGCGCATGCATGACGATGCGCATAAGCGTAATCAACATAAATATCTAAATCTTGGCAGTTTGAAGC
>NZ_JACAIJ010000065.1:0-679 GCF_030325485.1 Acinetobacter sp. R933-2 | reverse complement strand
GCAATTGACTGATACACGATGCCAATTGCAAGCAAACCAAAAACAGCAAAGATAAACATGATAAAACCTTGGTACATTGTTGAATTTTCAAGTAAGCCGAAATGTTCAAGAAATGCAGATCCACCATATAAGCTGAATGTTAAACTAGCAACAAACTTACCAATCAGACTAAATGAGACCTTAATTTTCCCATCCTTATCAATATCTCCACTCAACACTAACGCTAATAATGCCCCTACAACTGCTGGTACAACTTTAATGATCCATGGAATTGTATTTTCTTGCATACACACCTCAAGTTAAATAATAAAAGCCCCGATCTTGGTATTAAAGATCAAGGCTAGGTGTGGTTGTTTGTGTGATATGAGCTAACTAAACCATCTGCCTGTAGCTACAATATCAAATGAAATAGAAGCACTAGCAATAGAAGTTAATGATGTGCTGTGTATTGATGTTGATGAAGCCCCAGCAGCCGTTACTCTTATTGAAAAACTAGATGAATCGCAGCTAGTAGTTGAAATTTGAGGCTGTGCAATAAAGGCCATAGGATATACCCAAATTATATCTTCTGATTTAAAACCACCACCTGCAGCTATTGAAATAGGTAAAGTTACACTTTTTCGAATTCTACAGATCATTGTACCATCTGCAAATTTTGTCCAGCTTCCGTTTGAGTTGC
>NZ_JACAIJ010000064.1:0-707 GCF_030325485.1 Acinetobacter sp. R933-2 | reverse complement strand
AGCTAAAATTTTACGTCTAAAATGTTCTGAATAACTCATTGCACCATTGTATTGGTTTTATAATGATTTGACTATAACTCTGGATCACCTATCGAAAATTCAAATTCGATATATTTGTCACGCTGAGTCCCTGTAACATGAATAAAGCAAGGAGGCTGTTCTACATTGAGTTGCTGCATACCAAAATCCTCATATTCTCCATAAGATTATTGCAACTTGCATGCCAATTTTATTTATTATTATTTTTCAAATATTTATGATTTTCTCTTTTTTATTTCATACAATGTTCTTTATCAAATTCTTAAGTCACAATGTATGACTTAAGAAAATTCTCAAGTGTTTTATATTTTCTCAGTTGTATAAGCACTTATAGATGATCAAAAAAAAAAGAAGCCAAAGCTTCTTTTTTTGATTTTCCAACTCGCATTGATAGCCCCTATAATTCAATCAACTGAACCGTACCGGGTTTGTCGGAGAGTTTTTTATTTAAGTTAGGCCACCTGACCTAACGGGTTAATCTTATCATAGTACATTGCTTCAAAATCAAAAGGTGATACATAACCTAGTGCACTATGTACACGCTCTTTATTGAACCAATCTACCCAATTTAGTGTCGCAAGTTGTACATCCGCTAAACCTTGCCAATCTGCTTTTAGATATTCAATCACCTCTGTTTTGTATAAGCCATTCACCGTTTCAGCCAAAGC
>NZ_JACAIJ010000063.1:0-748 GCF_030325485.1 Acinetobacter sp. R933-2 | reverse complement strand
TCTGATTAAACTTTGCGGATTAAATTGGACCGCACCAGATTACAGTACGCTTTGTAGAAGACAAAAGCATATTGATATTGCAATCAGCTACCAAAAAAGTAGCGATGGGCTGCATCTACTCGTAGACTCTACAGGCATGAAGTTTCTAGGTGAGGGCGAATGAAAACGCAAGAAACATGGAGCTGAATATCGTCGCCAATGGCGTAAACTACATATTGGTATAGATGCCAAAACCCTACAAATACGAGCAGTTCAGCTTACAACCAATAATGTCAGTGATTCACAGGTGCTTGGTGATTTACTTAATCAGATTCCACAAGATGAGCAGATTGACTCTGTTTATACCGATGGAGCTTATGACACCAAGCAATGCCGTGAGGTCATTGCAGATCGGCAAGCACATGCGGTGATTCCACCTAGAAAAAATGCGAAACCATGGAAAGATACAAAGAGTAGCTCGCTAGAGCGAAATGAATTACTTCGAACAGTTAAACGTTTAGGCAGGACACTATGGAAAAAATGGTCAGGCTATCATCGGCGAAGTTGGTTGAAACTAAGATGCATTGCATCAAATTATTAGGAGATAAACTCAGTGCAAGGAGTTTTGATAGCCAAGTGAATGAGATCCATGCACGTGTAGCAGTCCTTAACAGATTTACGGAATTAGGTCGACCACTTACCCAAGTTACGCCTTAAATTTGGCTCAATTAGGGGCGCTTTGCATTTCAAATCTTTGTGCAACAAAGCC
>NZ_JACAIJ010000062.1:0-785 GCF_030325485.1 Acinetobacter sp. R933-2 | reverse complement strand
TTGAATGGGTTCATGTGCAGCTCCATCAGCAAAAGGGGATGATAAGTTTATCACCACCGACTATTTGCAACAGTGCCGTTTCATCAACATAACCTAATATAATTTCACCACGTGCCGCTTGCTCTCGTAATTTTTCAATCTGCTGTGTTGCTTGTTCAAATGCAATCGGATCTCTTTTTTTTCAAGCTATGACGGGTACGCTTGAAGACCATACCTGAATCACGTAAAAACTTACGAATGGTTTCAACAGACACGGACACTTCGTATTCTTCATGTAGTTTGACTCGGATTTGTTCTGCATTGAGTGGACTTGTATTGACCCAATCTAGGATTTTCGCCTGATAGTCTGAGATCAATGTATTGGGCCGACCTGAGCGATGACCTTCTTTAATCGATTCAAACTCATACAATTCCCAACGTCGGCGTTGTAGCCTTATGGTTTCTGGGATACGTTCTTGTAGAGTGGCAACTTCCGCAACACTTTTACCTTCAGAAAGCCAGAGAATAGTTTGGGCACGTTGTCTTTCACGCCAATGTTTTGCATGCTTGGCCAGAAAAATGAGTCGTTCTCGCTGTTCTAAACTAAGTGGTACAGAAACAATTCGAGGCATGTGTGAACATCTGTTAACTAAAAAAACTTTTTCGCATGATTAGTTATTTTTGTCAACTTATTCAATAAAAAAACTATAATCATTATGTTAATTTAGAGTATAGCCTAACGGAACAAAATAAAGTCTTAAAAAGCAACTCAAAAACCGTATTTATAGACTTAATATTTAATTTCG
>NZ_JACAIJ010000061.1:0-803 GCF_030325485.1 Acinetobacter sp. R933-2 | reverse complement strand
AGGGGTGTCGAAAGAGTCAACTGCGGTCCAAAGCTGTTGGACTTGGGTGAAAAGGGCGTTTATTCTTCCTATACGTGCCGCGTTCCAGGCGGCGACTATGAGGGCTATGTCGATGCCCATGTGCGCCGGCTGGAGGCGCTACGCCGGGCCGGTATCGTCGAGCGGATCGACGCCGACCAATGGCGCATCCCCGATGATCTGGTCAGCCGTGCCGCCGCCCATGACGCCGGCCGAGACAGTCAGGCCAGCGTTCGCGTCCTTTCCCCGGTCGATCTGAACAAACAGATCGGATCGGACGGCGCGACCTGGCTGGACCGGCGGCTGATCCACGGCGAGACGGCCGACCTTGCGCCAACCGGCTTCGGGCAACAAGTCCGCGAAGCCATGGACCAGCGCCGCGAGCACCATATCGAACAGGGCGACGCCACCCGCAGCCGGGACAGCCGCGTCTTCTACCGGCGCAACCTTCTCGCCATCCTGCGGGAGCGCGAGGTAGCCGGCGTCGGATCGGATATGGCTTTGAGTAAGGGCCTGCCGTTCCGCGCCGCCACGGACGGCGAGAGCGTCAGCGGCAAGTTTACCGGAACCGTGCATCTATCGAGCGGCAAGTTCGCCGTGGTCGAGAAATCCCATGAGTTCACCCTTGTCCCGTGGCGGCCGATCATCGACCGCCAACTCGGCCGCGAGGTTATGGGCATCGTGCAGGGCGGGTCGGTGTCGTGGCAGTTAGGGCGGCAGAGGGGGCTGGAACGCTGAGTGCGCCCATGCCGCATTGCGAAGCAAAAGATAATCGGATAAAATGT
>NZ_JACAIJ010000060.1:0-820 GCF_030325485.1 Acinetobacter sp. R933-2 | reverse complement strand
GGCACTGTTGCAAATAGTCGGTGGTGATAAACTTATCATCCCCTTTTGCTGATGGAGCTGCACATGAACCCATTCAAAGGCCGGCATTTTCAGCGTGACATCATTCTGTGGGCCGTACGCTGGTACTGCAAATACGGCATCAGTTACCGTGAGCTGCAGGAGATGCTGGCTGAACGCGGAGTGAATGTCGATCACTCCACGATTTACCGCTGGGTTCAGCGTTATGCGCCTGAAATGGAAAAACGGCTGCGCTGGTACTGGCGTAACCCTTCCGATCTTTGCCCGTGGCACATGGATGAAACCTACGTGAAGGTCAATGGCCGCTGGGCGTATCTGTACCGGGCCGTCGACAGCCGGGGCCGCACTGTCGATTTTTATCTCTCCTCCCGTCGTAACAGCAAAGCTGCATACCGGTTTCTGGGTAAAATCCTCAACAACGTGAAGAAGTGGCAGATCCCGCGATTCATCAACACGGATAAAGCGCCCGCCTATGGTCGCGCGCTTGCTCTGCTCAAACGCGAAGGCCGGTGCCCGTCTGACGTTGAACACCGACAGATTAAGTACCGGAACAACGTGATTGAATGCGATCATGGCAAACTGAAACGGATAATCGGCGCCACGCTGGGATTTAAATCCATGAAGACGGCTTACGCCACCATCAAAGGTATTGAGGTGATGCGTGCACTACGCAAAGGCCAGGCCTCAGCATTTTATTATGGTGATCCCCTGGGCGAAATGCGCCTGGTAAGCAGAGTTTTTGAAATGTAAGGCCTTTGAATAAGACAAAAGGCTGCCTCATCGCTAACTTTGCAACAGTGCC